>CAMWWS010000001.1 GCA_947178085.1 uncultured Lachnospiraceae bacterium
ATTGTTTGCTTTCCCAAAGTAATCATTTCATGAACCAAAGAATCATTTATGTGGTAAATTGCATTACAGTAATTATCAATATTTCCAAACATATTTAAATATGATTGTAATAGCTTAATGTTTTCGAATGAGGAGTGGTTTAGCAATAAATTACTATTTCCATTATAATATTCGTCAAGTGCCCATATAAATGTATCAAGCCTATCATTTCCTATTCCTTGCTTAACACTTTGTAAGTTGCCTGTTCTAGGTATTATAGAAATATTTACAATCGAATATGTTAATTGCTTTAGCAAGTTTAATTTATCACTATACATCTTAGGGTTATTTGAGGTTTCAATAAGTTTCTCGTAACATTCAAGTCTTGAATGTGCAAATCCCAGAGTAAAATTAAAATCTGTATCTCCACTAAAATTAATTTTTTCGCTAATGCTTGTATTGTATTTAAACTTTTCTGAAATATACTTTCTTTTTTTATCGCAAATTTGAAAGTCTATTGGTAAATTTTCAGTATACATTAATCGATATGTTTCCCAAGCTATTTCCGAAACATCGAATTCTGTTTTCATCGAAAGTTCTCCCTATCATAAAATATTATTTGCAGTTTTATAAATTATGTTGCTTGTTCGCTTATCCTATCATGTCAATCAGCTTTTGACAAGATTTGAATGTCAGGATAACTCTTCACTTTTCTGCTTTTGGACTGATCTGGTATGCTGTTGTCCTAGAGCGGCATGGATATTGGTACAGACGGTATTCAATTCTTTCTGATAATCCCGATAGTAATAATATTTCTCCTTTGCTTCTTTTTTCTGTACCAGTAATTTTTCCTTTTCTTCTTTTAGTAGCTTCATGGAAGGGAGCTTTCCGTCACCGGATTTTTCCTTTAGGAATTTTATAGCAGCTTCATAAAGGGCAAGCTCCGAAGAATGTTCCTGACGGAACTGTCCTTTGTTCTTTGATTTAAGAAACTGTGAATAAACGGATTTGTTGGCAAGGTATTGTCCGGTATAGTGGATCTGCTCATTGGTCTGACGGAGTCTGCCTTCAATATCTTTCAGTTCCTTTCTGGAAGAAGAGGCAAGTTCTTTTATTTCGGCAAGTTTGCCCTCTGCATCTTCTACAGTGTTATATCCATGCTCCTGTATATAGGAAAGCGTCTTTGCCATGGCATGCAGGTTGGTAAGTTTTACTTTTCCTGCGTAGGCTTTACTCTGCTGGGCTTTGATACAGTGCTGTAAGTCTGTTACCAGACGAAGCCCGGATTTTTCAAATGGGGCAGTGGGAGCATCTGTTCTGGTCGTAATTTCCTGCTGATGTGCAGGGTAATCCCAATCATGAATTATTTCTTCTGGTAATATTTCTTTTTGCACATTCTGGGCTTTTTCTGTATTTTCAAGATGGGAATTATTTTCAATCACTCCCATAAGGTAAGCTTTCTCATAGTGTGTCCCAAGGCTTCTTCCGGTAATCGGCTTCTCACGGTCAGGGTGTATATAACTGAACCTGCCCCGGCTGATTTTGAAGCGGATGTTGAATTTTTCTGAAAGTATCTGTTCAAATTCTTTGAGATCATGTGCGGAGGCGGCAGACTCATCAATGGAAGTACGCAGATATTCCTTCTGCGTCTGGAATACGGTAGTGCGTGGTGTGATACCTTCTGATATCATCTGCCGGTTGCGTTCTTCCAATTTTTTCTGACCGCTGCGCTTTGCGTGGTATTCTTTTTCTGTCACTTTCCGTTCTGCTTTGGTAAGAAGGTCAACCTGATGCAGATTTTCCCGCAGGCATAAATTCATAAGGGACTGCTTTAAATAAATTAGGTAACTGTTAGTTAAGTGGTGTTTGTTCCCGGCGCGGGAATCGCAGTCACGCTCCATAAAGTCCTGACGCTCCACATCATTTTTGCGCAGGCTGTTGATGACGATTGTACATGGATGTTGCCGCTTCCGTTATGCCCGTCCGTGTGGGTGCAGACAAGAGCCTGATGTCCGGGGAAATTCTTTTTGCAGTATTCAAGCCCAAGCTGCTGTGCCTGTTCCCCGGTCAGTCCGCATTCGTCCCTGTCTTTCGGATCAAAGCTGATGATGTAGTGGTGGGATTTGATTTCATCATAGGCTTGGTTTTTGTGGAAACGGGCATTCAGTTCTTTACATTCCATATCGAAACTGAATGGGTCGCATTCCACGCCGTCAAGATAATATTCTTCCCGGAGCTGCATTTTTCCATTTTCATCAAGGATTGGTTTTCCGGTGTACTCGTTGTGCTGAAAAATAAGATAACGTCGTGCTTCCCCATAGTCTGCATTTTTACTTGCTATGTGTTTCAGTATTGCCATGAAAATCTCCTGCCATCTTTATTACTTCCTGTTGCATTTCGTGAATTTCTGCAAGGCATCTGCCTATTGCCTGACGCATTTCCTGTGAGTGGATTCCGCCCTGATTAAAGTGGCGGGCGATCTGGTTTAAATTGCTGCCAATCTTGCCAAACTCTGCAACCAGTTTTTTCAGTTCCGGCACGTCTGCCACAATTTCATATTTTGCAATTACCTTTCCTTTCATTACCTGTCTGCGTAGAAATTCTGCAAGAGGCAGTCCTGCGCCTTTGGCATTTTCCATAATAATTTCGTATTCGGTGTCATTGAAGCGGAGCATGGCACAGTGGCTGCGTTTCAGTTCTTTTTCTTTTTTCGGTCTTGCCATATCATATCCTTTCCCGTGATAAAGCTGGATGGCTTTGCCATCGTGCTTTATCACGCTGCGAGAGTGTAACGGTAGCCAGTTCTGCATATCCGAAGGATATGCCAACCGAGGGTATGGGGAGCGGAATCCCCATCAAGTAAGCCGGAGTGGCTCAAAATCCACGAAGTGGGTTTTGAGTTACGCAGGCGAAACTTGCTCTTCGAGAACGGAAAGCTCCTCTATAATAAAAGCCGATTTGAGAGAGCCTGTGCTACCGCATGGGAAAGCAAATTTTGAGAAAAAGTAAATTGGAAGAGAAGGGGGAAACGTGGAGGCAGCGTGCAAGGGTTGCAAAGCAACGCTTGCGTAAGAGCGCTCCCGGAGCGAAGCGGAGGGATACGGTATGTGCGGAGGAACGGAGCACATTCCGTAAGCGACTGTGTGGAGAAAGCGTGATGGCAGCCAAGCAAGGATACTGAAGGTATGCTTGCCCTGTGCGTAGAGGGAGAGAGAATGGAAAATCAGGTGCATGATGGAGCGGAGAGCGGAGCCGAAGCGGCATGATGCAGCCAATCGATATGTGGCGGAGGGTTAATTTTATAGTCCGGATAGAAGAAAAAGTTTGATGATAGCTTATCTTGGTGCAAATAAAAGTGTGATAAAAAACAGTTGTAAAGCAGAAAGGATGTTTTGCGATTAAATATATATTTGATAAAGTTGGACTTCTAATATGAAGGAAAACAATGCAGTAAATACAAACAATCTGAACATTGCTATTTGTATTTTACTACAGTTGATAGCTTTCAGCAGGAAAATAACTGGAAGGTTTATACCTGTGATGATGGAACAAAGACTGGCTGCTTTCCAGGAAAGCTGGTATTTCCAATTTCTTTCTGTGTGGAAGATGGGATGTCACTGCCAGGATGATCTGTTATTGTGATAATGGTGTTTGGCAGTGGCATTGTGTTTTCCACATGTTGCAACTGTTTTAACGGAGCCAATTTGCTCTAAGAAAAAAGTCTTTCATAATAAAAGCCATTAAAAAAGGAATTGATACCCTTATAGGAAAATAGTTGAAAATATTGATCTTTTGGAATGGGTAGCGATGTGTTTGGAAAATATTTATCAGTAATAGAGAGAATACCTATGATAATATAAAAGGGCAGATAGGATTTTTCTAATCTGCCCAATTAGCACGGATGTGAGTGGCTTATCGGAATATTGGTAACAGCAAAAAAGTTTTTACAAAAAGCAACATAATCCATTTTCATTTTCCCGTATTTGTAAATTATTTAATAATTTAATTTTATTAAAATTGCAGTGATAGTAAAAGGCAAGGCGAATATTACAATTTTAAATAGAATATTGCAATATCTATAATTGTTTTCGAAGTAAGATATCTATATAAGGTGTCGGATATGAAAAATGTGATAATGCAGGAGGGATTATGGAAGCAAAAAGGATTAATGAACTGGTTTCAAAAATGACATTGGAAGAAAAAGCATCACTGTGTTCAGGGCTAGATTTCTGGCATACAAAAGGGATTGAACGTTTAGGGATTCCTTCTGTCATGCTCGCAGACGGACCGCATGGTTTGAGAAAACAGGAAGATGCGGCGGATCATCTGGGATTGAATGAAAGTATCAAAGCGGTTTGTTTCCCCGCAGGCTGTGCGATTGCCGCCAGTTTCAGCAGGGATACAGCGAAACTTTTGGGAGAGACGTTGGGAGAAGAATGCCAGGCAGAAGATATCAGCACCGTGTTGGGACCGGCCATGAATATTAAACGTTCTCCATTATGCGGAAGAAATTTTGAATACTATTCAGAGGATCCGTATGTTTCTTCGGAAATGGCAACCGCTTATGTTCAGGCAGTGCAGAGTAGGAATGTTGGGACAAGTCCCAAGCATTTATTGGCAAATAATCAGGAATTTCATCGTATGACCAGTGACTCGGTTGTGGATGAACGTACATTGCGGGAAATCTATCTGGCTTCCTTTGAGAAAATGGTAAAAAAGGCAAAGCCTTGGACGATTATGAATTCCTACAATAAGCTTAATGGGACCTATCTTTGTGAAAATAAAGAAATGCTTACAGATATACTCCGGAAAGAGTGGGGATTTGATGGCTATGTTATGACAGATTGGGGCGCTATGAACGAACGAGTGGATGCCCTGAAAGCAGGATGTAATCTGGAAATGCCCTCTTCAAACGGAATTAATGATGCGGAAATTGTAGAGGCTGTGCAGAAAGGGGTATTGGAAGAATGCATTCTTGACCGTTCCTGTGAGGAATTATTGGATGTTGTGTATCGGTATAAAGATAACAGGCAGGCAGAAGCCGTTTTTCAATATGACAGAGATCATAATATAGCTCGCAAACTGGAAGAGGAGAGCATTGTGCTGTTGAAAAATGAGGATCAGTTGCTGCCACTAAAGTCCGGAAGTCAAGTTGCTTTTATTGGAAAATATGCGGAGAAGCCAAGATATCAGGGTGGTGGAAGTTCGCACATTAACAGCTATAAGGTGGAATCCGCCTGGGAAATGATAAGGGATACTGAACCTGTCGTGTATGCACAGGGATATGATGATAAAAAAGATGTGACAGATGAAAAAATGTTGTCGGAAGCAGTGGAAACAGCTAAAAGAGTTGACATAGTAGTTATATTTGCCGGTCTGCCGGATAATTTTGAGTCCGAAGGATATGACCGCAAACATCTGCGGATGCCGGATTGCCAGAACCGCTTGATTGAGGAAGTGGCAGCAGTTCAGCCAAACACGGTAGTTGTACTGCACAACGGAGCTCCGGTAGAGATGCCATGGGTCAATCGGGTAAAAGCTGTGTTGGAAGTCTATCTGGGCGGACAGGCAGTGGGAGGTGCCACGGTTAATGTGCTTTATGGAAAGGTAAATCCCAGTGGCAGACTGCCGGAAACATTCCCGCTTAGGCTGGAAGATACTCCATGCTATCTGTTTTATGGAGGAGAGAATGACAGATCTGAGTATCGGGAAGGTGTATTTGTGGGCTATCGGTATTATGCATCTAAGAATATGCCGGTACTGTTCCCCTTTGGCCATGGTCTGTCTTATACAAATTTTGATTACAGCAATTTAATAGTAAGCAGTGAAAATCTCTGTGAACCCCAAATACTGACTGTGAAAATTGATGTTACGAATACTGGGAGCTGTATAGGAAAGGAAGTAGTTCAGCTCTATGTTTCGCCAAAAGGAAGCAGTGTGATACGTCCGGTTAGAGAGTTAAAGGCGTTTGATAAAATTGAATTGAATCCGGGAGAGACAAAGACTGTAACATTCCAGTTAGACGTACGGGCTTTTTCCTACTGGAAAACCGAAATTCATGATTGGTACGTTGAGACCGGAAATTATGAGATTCAGATTGGAAAATCATCATCAGAAATCTTACTCACAAAGGAAATCCAAGTGAAAGGAGAAAAGATCGTACCGAAGAAATATACATTGAACTCAACTCTGGGAGAAATTATGGCAGATACAAAAGGACAGCAGATTATGGGCCAGGTAATGGGAGACATGTTTGGACAGACTCAGGAGATGGAGGCGGCGACAGCAGGTTCAGAAGATGGTAACGGTTTTATGAATCAGGAAATGCTGGAGGCGATGATGGGGGGAATGCCACTGCGTCAGATGCTCAGCTTTATCCCCGGAATTCAGAAGGAAATGCTTTTACAGATTGTAAATGAACTGAACACATAAAAATAAGAAAATGTTATTGGATTTTACAATATTAAAGAGTATTTTGTAATATTTCATTTGGTTTCTCTGATACGATACATATACAAAGAAATTTCACGGTAAAAATGAATGCTGTAGAGCGATACCATAAATAATAAAGAAGGAGAAGATTATCATGAAGCAAAACATTCGAATTCACAAAGCTGAGCCGAGCAAGGGAGTGCTGGATTTTTCTCATCTGCTTGATGCACCGGCAGGTAAGCACGGATTTGTACAAAGTAAGAACGGACATCTCTATTTTGAGGATGGTACACGGGCACGGTTCCTGGGATTCAACATTGCAACCCGATCCAACACGCCGAACCACGAGACTGCAGAGAAGATAGCAGAGCATTTTGCCAGCATGGGTGTGAACTGTATCCGTATGCATGCCGCTGACGCTCCTATCAGTGATGAACCTTGCACATGGTCCAGCTGCCGGGAAGCTCCGTTGCTGGATTATGACAGTGGCAGCAGCCGCCGTTTCCATCCAGAAGGTCTCGACCGTTTCGATTATCTTTTCGCTAAATTTAAAGAAAGGGGCATTTATGTTCACTTTGATTTGCTGGTTGCCCGCGAATTCGTTGAAGGGGACGGACTGGACTACCCGGGTGGTTTCGGGTCTACATTGAAGCGCTATCCTATGTATAACGAAAAATTGATTGAATTGCAAAAGGAATACGCCAAAGATTTTCTGACCCATGTGAACCCCTATACCGGTCTGGCGTATGCAGATGATCCTGCTATTATCACCGTACAGATGAATAATGAAGATTCAGCGATCAAAGGAGACATGGGAGCTGACATGACTGAACAGATGAAACCCTATCGCGATGAGGTGCAGAGACGTTTCAATCATTTCCTGTTGGCAAAATATGAGACAAGAGAACGGATGATGAAAGCCTGGACTCATGACGGCGTTAGTGCGTTGGGTGACCATGAAGATCCGGCGCAGGGCACGGTCGAGGTCGTGCTGGGTGACTTTCATCAACCGGTCAATGATCCCATGGGACAGTGGGATGCGCCTTGCGGCCCGGCTCGCTATAGTGACTTTATGGAGTTCGGTATCCAGATGAATAAAGACTTCTATCAGGATATGAAGGACTATCTGATTTCACTGGGCGTCAAGGTTCCAATCGTAGCCAGCAATCTGATTGGCGGTGCGGCTGACGTCTACGGTCACACGGTCGGTGACATTATGGAGAACAATACATACTTTAACCACCCGCTTCTGCCAGTAGATAATGGCAATTATATGGTATTTGGACCTGCCGAATATGTATCTTCTAATCCATTGACGATGCAGATTGGTGCCGGAGCAATGGCGACTACACTTTTGAGTTTTGCCTCTCTGGCGGTTGTTGCGGGTAAGCCTTTTATAATTAGTGAATGGAATGAGTACGCCATACATCCGTTCCATTCTACCGCTTTTGTTCAGACAGTTGCTTATGCCTGCTTGAATGATTGGGATGGGTTGCTTCTTTATAATCATCATACTTCAGAGGGGTTAGATGATGAGCCGGCCGACGAAATCTTTACCGTGTTCGATGCATACAATGATCCGGCTCTCATCAGTCAGTGGGGCTTCATGGCGACTATCTTTCTTAAAGGAATGGTTTCTGTGGCAAAGAATCAGATGGATGTAGTCTATACGCAGAATGACTTACGTACGTTGCCGCCATTCCATTCTATGCCCAGCACCATCCTGCCCTATATTTCATCCATGCGGAGTGTATTCCTGGACGGAGATGATAAGTACCGTGCTAATGCAGATGTTGCCTTGACAGCAGGATTTCTGAACGGTGGCGACCTGTCTGAAGCAAAGCATGGTGTATACTATGCATGGTCACCATATAAGGATGCAATGCGATGTTATAAAGATGATAACCGGTTGAAAAAAGCAGCGGTTGGATCTAAAGAAATTCAGACGGGTGTTCATCTGAGTGACCAGGTGCTGGTATTTGATGAGATTGCCAAAGTTGCCGGTACAGGTGACTACCGCGAATTCTTAAAATTGTTTGATCTGGCATTGAAAGAGTGGAAAGTGTTGCCGGAAGGCACTGGTTATATAGATGGCAAACTGATCTCCGATACAGGTGAGATTGTGTTCGATCCTGACAATGCCCGGTTTTCAATTCACACATCAAGTTGTGGGTATTTTAGCGGCGCACCGGAGAAAATCATCACGCTGAGTGAGAAGATTAGCGTAAAGTCAAATAATGAACGGATTACACTGGCGTTGTTACCGTATGGAGCTGAGCAGTTGGGGGACGCAAAGGAGTATATTCTCACTGCTATCGGTACTTCGGGAACCGATCATGCAAGTTATAATCCGGGGCCGGAATTAATGGGTATTAAATTCACGGTTGTCCGGTTGGATGGCAAACTGTATGCCGAGACACTGGAGGGAGAACTCCATGTGAAGGCAGAGGAAGCTGTACTTCAGATTTTGAATCCGGTTGGGGAAGTGCTCGCGGAACTGACCGGTAAAAAGACAGGGGATGATATCTGCTTTGAAATAAAAGGGGATATCCCAGGTGTGCAGTATCATTTGATTGTAAAATAAGTTGTAAACGTTATAGGTACATATAAAAGATAAGCCACTTGAGAGATATGGATTTTTGGATGTCTTTCAAGTGGTTTTTGTATTTAAAATGTGCAGAACAGGATAGAATATTTTAATTTTAAATAGTATTCTACAATTAACGGAAACGCGATGTATGGAATAAAGTATGTGCAGGAAGCG
The DNA here is from genome assembly GCA_947178085.1 of uncultured Lachnospiraceae bacterium. The sequence continues at coordinate 9,176 of CAMWWS010000001.1, forward strand.
AAAGATTCTTTTTGGATAAAATATTGCCACTGCAACAGAATACCGGAAGATGAAATCAAACAGGTATATCAGGGGTTTGAAATTGCGTCTCATGCGTACAGACATGAAAACCTGAAAGAGTTGGACGCAGATATGTTGAAAGAAGCAATTGGGCAGGATATACAGAAATTGTCAGAAATTGCAGGATACAAAATAGTTGGACATGCGTATCCATCGGGTGCAAATTCCGATGAAGCGGAAGCCTGTCTGAGAGAGCATCAAATAGAATATGCGCGATGTGTGGCTTCAAGTAAGAACTTTCAGTTTCCTGCGAATCCATTGCAGTATAAACCAACAGCGTGGTTCATTGAGAAAGATTTATTTAGTCTTGCAGATAAATTTTTAAAATCAGAGGTACAGGAAGATCAGATATTTTATGTCTGGGGGCATGGATATGAGCTTGATTTTGGGACAAAGCAATGTAATTGGTATCAGTTTGAAAAGTTTTGTGAGTTGATGGCAGGTCGGAGTGATATTACATACTGCAACAATCGGGATGTATTCCGTATGCACAAGGTGCAAGAGGACGCAGCAAAATAAAGAATATCAATCAAAAAACACCGTCATTTCTTTTGTGTATTTTTTCGATACTGCATAGGAGTAATTCCATATTGTTTTTTAAACACATTCTGAAAATAAGACTGGCTGGAAAAGCAGAGATAATTGCTGATTTCTGCCAGACTTTTTTCGCTGTAGGTTAAGAGGCTTTTAGCCTCTTCCAACTTACATCTTGTAATAAAAGCACCGATTTGAAACCCTAATTCTTCCTTAAAGCGTCGCATCATATGGGAACTGCTCCTGTGAGCCTGTCTTGCTACATCGTCAATACTGATTGGTTCATTGGTATGGCTGCGGATATAGTTCATACACTGATATACCTCAGAAGAAACGCCTTCCGGTATATGTGTATCACCGGCTCTCTGGCAGAAATCAAGAACCATCATATATTGTAATCTCGAAATTTCTTCCATTGTCTGAAGCTGTTCACATTCCTGAATATAGAAATCTATAAGCTGGTAGGTTGTCTCAACATCTACGCCTCCCGGGATAGCCCCTAAAACCCCGACTTTTGAAGCGGTAATAATAAAAAGGTTTTTGGCATGGCGCACCGGGGAGGAAGCCAATTTACCTTCTTTGATAAGTATAGTGTTAGAATTAAAAAATTCTTTTAGGCGGGGTACATTACCTTCCTTGATATGTTGATACATCTCAAGTTCAAATTGGTAGGAATTGTGAAGAGTGGCATTTTCCGCATCATCCACTCGCTGATTTATCTGACGTTGATTTCGTTCGGTCATGTTCGCTTTATCTTCCCCAAAAAAATCATCTATATCCGCCTCTTTATGATTCAGGCATTGATATAGAAAAGCAAGATATTTGGCAAATTGAAGCTGGCTGGTTCGTGGAATGGAAGCAAGGCATTCTGCGAGCTGTTCCCGATAATCGGAAGTGAGCATAAACTCACGCATACACTGGCGGATGAGCTGGTCAGTCAAAGGCACACTAAAAGCGGGTCCTACAATGATATCATAGTCCGTACCATCAACATGCACCCGTCCGTATTCAATATCAGGAGTAAGAGCGCAAAAAACGGGATTACGTTCCAAAGGAAAAAGTTCCCATTGTGCCGGTGATGGTGGGGGAACAGACAACATTTCCCCTAAAGCAGAATACACAGGTTTATCATTTTTTATAAGGCTGACCGGAATATTTGTTGCTGCAAAAAAATTTCTGCAAAAAGAAATATAGTCCATTTGGTATCTCCTACAAATGATTAAGCAGTTTTAATTATTTGATTACATTATAAATATCTGAAACGGAAAAAACAAGATAGAATTTTATAATTTAAAGCGGTATTTTGCAATAACAATGACAGCTTTCGTGATAGGATGCAAGCATAGAAAACGTGAGGTTGATATGGATATATCAGTTAGAGTAATGGAGGAAATGAGGCATGAAACAGAGAATCAGGATTCACAAGGCGGAACCTAACACAGGAGTACTGGACTATTCCTATCTGCTTGACGCACCGGCGGGGTAGCATGGATTTGTTGAGAGCAGGAAAGGGCACTTTTATTTTGAAGATGGGACACGTGCCAGGTTTCTGGGATTTAATGTAGTAGCCAGATGCAACACTCCAGATTTTAAATCCGGTAGGTGAGATTCTGGCGGAAATGGATGGAGAGAAAAAGGGAGAAGATGTCTGCTTTACCTTAAACGGAGAAGTTCCGGGGATACAGTATCATTTAATAATAAAAGATTGATGGTATTTTATAATTATTGATAGTATATTGCAATATTTATATGAGGAAGAATAGTAAAATCAAATCAATAAAAAAACAGGGAGGCATAGAAATGGCTAAAGACAAGAATGAAGTCCGCTATGATGCGGACGGTGCAAGGCGTGTAATGCGCGGCAAAGATTATATGGCTGATTTCAGCGGACAGTTAGCCCTTGGGCTGATGGGAAATATTGTAGGGCAGTTGACCTACTTCTATACTGACAAAGTCGGTATGGCAGTAGGAAGTGTCGGCATTGTGATGGCAATTGCAAAAGTCATTGATGCGTTTACAGATGTAATCTTTGGAAATATTGTAGACCATTCCAAAGGCGGTAACCGGAAGTATTATCAGTGGATGCTGCGGATGGCAATTCCGGCGGCAGTGATCATGGTAATGATGTTTACGGTTCCCATTCAGGCAGGGCAGACCCCGGCGCTTATTTATGCATTGATAACGAACCTGCTTTTGACAGCGGTTATTTATACAATGATTGCAACACCGTTTTCGGCGGTTATGGTTGTCCGGACGAACAGCCAGAGTGAACGCGGCAGTATGGGGGTTGTCCGTGCGGTAGGTAATTATGGGGCAGGAATGGTAATTGCCATTGCAACCATCCCGGTAACAAATATGTTGGGCGGAACGCAGAGTGCGTGGATAAAGTATGGAACTGTCCTGGGCGTTGCAGTCCTTCTTTTGTTCCTGATTTGTTATAATAATGGGCGGAAGGCAGTTTTTGCATCCGATTTTGAAGAGAATCATGAGGAAATGGCTGAAGAAGAAGCAGTTCCATTCAACGAAGCAATCGGGATGCTGTTCCGTAATAAGTATTGGGTAATTGTACTTCTGTTTAACCTGATTACAAGTATCACAAATGCAATCGCAGGCTCCGGTGGTGCATACTATTGTAAGTGGATTTTTGGCAATGACAGCCTTGTGGGGATTTTGGGTGCTTTGGGAATGCTTGCTACAGTGCTGGGGTTTGCTTTATCAAAGCCGATTATTGCGAAATTGGGCGTAACCAAGACTATTTATGTAGGGCTTCTTGGAGCAGCAATTCCGGCAGCAGTACGTTGCTTTGTGCCTACAAATTTTATGGTATATATGGTAACAGGATTGATTGGAAGTTTTGTCCAGATACCTTTAATGTGTCTGTATGGCGTATTGCTGGCAATGGCGGTCGATTATAATGAGTGGAAATATGACAAAACTTTGGTTGCAACCTCAAGCGGAGCGATCGGATTTGGAAATAAGGTTGGAAACGGAGCCGGTACACTTCTGCTCAGCCTGTTCCTTGTGCTGGGTTCTTATGATGCAACTTTGGCAGAGGCTACGGCTTCCATGAAATATTCCATCTACGGATTTTCCAATTATCTTCCGGTAGTGATCAATCTGCTGATGTTTGTTATCTTCACTAGATTCGACCTGGAAAAGAAGCTGCCTGCAATGCGTAAGGAAGTGGCGGAGAGAAAGGCTGCAAGGCAAAAATAAATAGTGTGAATTGAGAAGTAAGCGTTATTAGACCGGTGCATGAAAAGCATATTTTTGTGCACCGGTTTTTAAAAACAACCGATACATGAGAAACGTCAAAAGAATAGTTTAAGGAGAGGTATTTATGTCAGAAATCAGAAATGTAAAATGTGAAAATAAAAAGAATCCACTGAATGTGGATGTAAAGCAACCGCGGTTTTCCTGGCAGATTGTGTCGGAAGGGAAAAATCTTTTTCAAGAGAGTTATCGGATTGTTGTCAAAAAGGGTAATGTGCTCTGTTGGGATAGTGGTATGGTGGAAGACCGCTCGACATTCGGAATTCTTTATGCAGGGGAGGAGCTTATAAGCCGGGCATCCTACCACTATACCGTGGAGATTGTTTTGTCCAGCGGAGAGCATATACGGTCAGAGGAAAATTGGTTTGAGACGGTTTTGTTCGATTATAAAGAGTGGAGAGCAAAGTTTATCGAACCGGATATGCTGCCGGATATAGATTGTGATCCTCTTCAGGAATGTAAGGATAAGTGGGCGGAATTTGTACAAAAATATATGAGGGGAGAAGAGGTAACTGAAGTTTTTGATCCGGGGGCATATTTATTGACCCGGCCCTGTCATCCGTATCATCCTGCAGTAATGATGTGCCGGAAGTTCATGCTGCCTGATAACGCGGAAAAAGCCAGAGTTTACATGACGGCACATGGAATTTATGAATTTTGTATCAATGGAAAATTGGCTTCGGACGCTATTTTGGCACCTGAATTCACTACTTACGATAAGATCCTGAAATATCAGGTGTACGATGTGACGGATCTGTTAAAAACGGGAGAAAACATAATTCTGGTTACGATTGCGGACGGCTGGTATAAAGGCAAGATTGCTTATGGATGCGGCTGTGAGTATGGGAAGAATCCGGGATTGCTCCTGGAGATGGATGTGACTTGTTCAAATGGCAGTAAATATACCGTTATTTCTGACGAGGACTGGCTGTTTTGTTACGATGGGCCAATCCGTCGTGCAGATTTGTTTAATGGCCAGACCGTGGACGGAAGATATGAGGTTCCTCATTTCGCAACATGCGGGATGGATATATCGGCTTGGAAACCGGTGCATGTGGAGGAACATGACAAAAGTGTGCTGACCGCCCAGACAGATGCGCCTATCCGTGTGTTGGATGAATTAGAGGCAGTAGATGTATCTGTCAATGCAAAAGGGGAGACTATCGTGGATTTTGGACAGGGCTTTTCCGGGCATATCCGTGTCTCAGGGATTAATGGGAAAGCCGGAACGGAGATTATTTTTGAACATACCGAACAATTGGATAAAGACGGGAATTTTATTTATCCGTTTACAGACTTTGTGCAGAAACAGGAAGACATCTATATCCTGAATGGAAACGGGAACGAGCAGTTTGAACCGAAGATGACCTATCACGGATTCCGCTATGTGCGTATCACTTCTAAGGAAAAGATAAGCTGGAATAAAGAGCAGTTTAAGGGCATTGTCATAGGAACAGACAATGAAAAAGCGGGAGATTTTTCCTGTTCCGATGAACGGATAAACCGTTTACAGAAAAATATCGTCTGGAGCCAGCGTTCCAACATGGTTGGAATTCCAACAGACTGTCCCACAAGAGAAAAGGCCGGATGGACCGGTGATGTCTATGTATACGGAAAAACCTCCTGCTTCAACCAGGAACTGCTTGCCTTTTATGAGGAATGGTTGAAATCGGTCCGTGCAGAGCAGATGGAGAATGGTGGTGTACAGTATACCGTGCCGTTGATTCAAAACTATCTCCAACAAGTTGGTGGCGCTTCTACCGGTTGGGGTGATGTGATTGTAGAACTGCCCTGGCAGTTGTATCAGATTTACGGTGACCGTAAAGTTTTGGAAGAAAACTATGAAGCAATGAAGAGATGGCAGGCGTATCTGGAAAATGAGGCGAGAACCGGAAGCGGGCAGGGAACAGAGGAAATGTCGGAGAGAGCACAGGAGAATCAGCAGTATCTGATCAATACCGGTTTTCACTTTGGTGACTGGCTTGTGCCAAGTGTAAAAAACGAGGCAGGTTTTGCGGATGGTGCGGCGTCTTCTTTCCTTACCGGACATACAGTGGCTACGTCAATCTATGCGGATACCACAGAAAAGCTCGGAAAGATTGCGAGGATTCTTGGAGATGAGAAGGAGGCTGCAAGGTGCGACAGATTGGCTGCAAGAATTAGAGAGGCCTTTGAAGAGACTTATCTGCACGAGGACGGAACGCTGTTAAATGATATGCAGGGGTTGTATGTCTTGGCATTGAAGATGAATATGGTATCAGAGGTGCACAGATCAGCATTACTGAATCGCCTTGTAGAGAAAATTCGTGAAAACGATGGGTGTATGGACTGCGGATTTCTATCCGTTCCGCACATCATGGATGTTCTAACGGAAAATGGGAAGCCGGAAGAAGCTTATAAGCTGTTGTATCAGGAAAAGTGTCCCTCCTGGCTGTATGAAGTAAAACAGGGAGCCACAACGATGTGGGAATCCTGGAATGCGATTCAAGAGGATGGAAGTCGTGACGGATGCTCCTTCAATCACTATGCTTTTGGCTGTGTGGGCGACTGGATATATCGAAATATCCTTGGAATTAAGAGTTTAGAACCCGGCTATAGCAGGATAGAGATCAGTCCGGATTTTTCTTGCGGATTGGATGCGGCGAGCGGATATTATGACAGTATACATGGGAGAATTGCAGTGGATTGGAAAAAGAAAATGGATGGAAACATTGTGGTAAAAATGCAGATTCCGGTCAATGTAGAAGCGAGTATCCGTATTGGCAGCATGGAAGAGACCGTGGGGAGCGGAGAATATGAGTTTATTATGGAGACGACAACAGCAGACAGATCATCACTGTGGAAGATGGACTTGAACAGGCAGGAATGATTGTAACTACAAAGGCATGGATGGATCTGTATGACAAAATTTGTAAAGAGCACACGGATGAATCTATGGCTAAAATCGGAAAGCTTCTTACAAAAGAGAGTCAGGCTGGTATAGAAAAGATGCTTGAGATGCCATATCGGGAGCCTGATGAGCCAATTATATCAGGTAGTGATATTGCATTATGGGAAGCGGAGCTGGCAGTGTACGTATTGTCACGCAATTCTGGGGAAGGAAAAGACAGAAAGGTCGAGGAACTGCGAAAGTGTGCAAAAAGAATTGTTAACACTGTTTTAGCCACAGAAGAATAGGAAGGATGAAGTGGGGGATAGAATTTGTTGTTGTTTCCTTCAACGAATCTGGAACTTACATCAAAGGATATCGCATTCTTAACAGGGGTGATATCCTTTTTTGTTTCATTACAGAATGATCTGATTTCACTGTCCCCGTACTGCTCCAGAAACCCCTCCAGTTTGTCCGCCTCTTTTCCCATTAAAATGGCATGGAATTCCCTGAAGATTTCCTCTACTCTGGCAGCAACAGAGATTGTCTTGGCAAAAATAAATAATCCGTCTGTTCATACGGCTTTACATGCCATCTGGCTTACAGGTAAATTGTGGATAGAATATTGTAAAGCAAAATAGTATTTTACAATACAAGAAGAGATCGTGTTGTTAGAATAAAACATGCTTAATAATTTATATAGTTGTGGGAATATGAAAAAAGGAGCGTGGAAATGAACATGGAAAATACCAAGAATCGCCCTGACAACAGAGGGCTATACGAATTCTCGCAGGACGGAAATTCCTGCATTATAAAAGAACCAAAAACACCCAGATACTGGTATAATTATTTGTGGAACGAAAACAGATATTGCGCACAGGTTTCCCAGATTGGTCATGGGCGCAGCTATTATCTCAGCGAAAAAGCTGATATGTGCATGATCAACAGGGATGATGCACGATACATATATCTTCGGGATGAAGAAGACAGCTCTTGTTGGAACGTTGGTTTTGGACCTTTAAATGCAGAGGTGGAAGAGTATCAGTGTACACATAGTATAGGATATTCGCTGATACAGTCAAAGTACCATGGAATACAAAGCTCATGGCGGATTTTTGTGCCGCAGGAAGGGTTTCATGAAGTTTGGAGCCTGCATATTCAGAATACAGGGGATCGGGAGAGGACATTAAGTATCTTCCCGGCGGTCAGTTTTTATCTGGAAGGATTTTCCTATCCGAGATATTATGAGATGTATCGGTGCATGAAGACAGATTTTGACAAGGAATTGAATGGGATTTACTGTGATTCCGCCCATCCATTTGCACCTCATAACAGGTATCATGGCTTTTTGGCTTCTTCGGAGCCGGTATATGCCTATGACGGGGATTTGACGAAGTTTTGTGGTTCTACAAGTACGATCACACAAACGGATGCATCTGCCTGTGCCCTGTTCCAGCGTCCTGAGGTAGTGATGGAAGGAAAAGACTGTACAAACTCTGAAGCATCGCTTTTTATTCTGGGCGGTGTATTGCAGCATAAGATTACCCTTCAGGCTGGTGAATCAAAAGAAATTCATCTGATATTTGGAATCAGTGAGTCCAGACAGGAGGCAAGGAAGGCAGCTTCCGGTATTTTAAATGGGGAAGCTGTAGAACAGGAATTCCAGAAAGCGCAGGATTATTATTACCGCAAATATGGTTCTCTTTCTGTTAAGACACCAGATGAAAAAATCAACCATATCATGAACAACTGGGTAAAGAAGCAGGTGGATTTCTGTATCGTTGGGAAAAAGGGTGTCAGGGATAATCTGCAGATTGCAGCGGCATTATTGAATTACAGACAGGATAAGGCCAAAGAGGAAATAATGGAATGCTTAAGGCATCAATTTCGGGATGGTCATGGAGTGCTGACATGGTATCCTTATGACGATACAAGATATTCCGACCAGCCTTTCTGGATTATCTGGGCGGTATGCCGGTTGATTAAAGAAACAGGGGATTTTTCTCTTCTTGAAGAGCGTATTTCATGGCAGGATGGCGGGGAAGCAACCATGCTGGAGCATGTGAAAGCGGCTGTGGACAGGTTGATTGCCGATAAAGGAAGGAATGGACTGGTGCGCCTTTATTTTGCTGACTGGAATGATGCACTGAATGTTACTACTGATCCGGAAGCGGAATCGGTAATGCTATCCCATCAGTTCTGTCTTGCGTTAAAAGAGTTGGAACTGTTGATGGAAAAATATGGTGACTATGAATATGCACAGACGATTGCAGAAGAATATGAGACTTTGAAGAACAGTATTAATGAGAAAGCATGGGATGGTAAATGGTATATGCGAGCTTTAAGCCCGGTGGAGAACATTGGTTCAAAGGGCAGTAGCGGAAGCAAAATTTACCTGAATGCCCAGACGTGGGCGGTGCTTGGTGATGTGGCGGACGAATCGAAACTTCCTCTGGTATTGCAGGCGGTAGACAGCATGGAGCATGATTTCGGATTCCCCTTAAATATGCCGCCATACCTTGAATATTCGCCCAATGTGGGAAGAATGTCGGGTATGCTTCCCGGGCTATTTGAAAACGGAGGCGTGTACTGCCATGCGACAGGATTTAAGATTCTGATGGACTGCAAGGTAAGAAGAGGCAGCAAGGCAGTGGAAACCTTAAAGAAGATTATGCCGGATAGTGATAAGAATCCTTCCGTACAGTCTGGGGCGGAACCATATGTGTTTACCAACTGCTATTCCACTAATCCGGGATATTATGGGAAATCTTATCAGTCATGGACTACCGGTACATCTGCATGGTGCCTTATGGGACTTTGTGAGGGAATCATGGGCGTAAAACATGATTATGACGGACTTCGGATAGAACCTTGTTTCCCTTCCAACTGGGAGTATGCGGAAATGACAAGGCATTTCAGGGGAGCAGATTACCATATCGTTATTAGAAACCCGGAGCATTTGGAAAATGGAACGGGTATGATCATGGTAGATGGAGCATCTGTATCAGGAACGGTTTTACCAGATTTTAGAGATGGCGGGAAACATGAGGTTGAAGTAATTTTGAAATAACAGTTTTTTAGTTGGACATGGCATTATATTATTACATAAGAATGTATAATGAAACTGCTCTGTGATATTTTCAGCCGGTGGACGAAAAGGGGATAAGCGATATGGGAACACATTATTTGGATTGTAATAAAACGCCGCAGGAACGCGCTGCTGCACTTCTGGCGAAATTAAGCCTTGATGAGAAAATGGCGCAGGTTAACTGTATTTTTCCTTTTGGGGAAACATATACGGATATGGAGAAAATATCGGAGGGGACACCTTTTGGAATCGGGGAAGTCAGTACTCTGGAAATGCGCAGGATAGAGACTTTGGAAGAGGCGGCACAGTGGCAGAGGAAAGTCCAGAAAATTGTGATGGATAACAGCCCACACCATATTCCTGCTATTTTCCACATGGAAGGGTTATGTGGGGCATTTATACAAGATACCACCAGTTTCCCGGCAGGGATTGGGAGAGGTTCTGGTTTTGACCCGGAGCTGGAAGAGAAGATTGCCGAAATTGTAAGCAGGCAGGAATCAGCTTGCGGTATTACCCATGTGCTGGCACCAGTTCTGGATATTTCAAGGGATTCCCGCATGGGGCGGCAGGGGGAGACCTATGGGGAAGATCCGACGCTGGCTTCGGCAATGGGCGCTGCTTATACAAGAGGAATTCAAAAAGGGGAGATGGCAGGAAGAAAGACAGAGAGTGTGGCAAAGCATTTTCTTGCGTTCCATAATTCGCAGGGTGGAATACATGGAACACATTCTGATACGCCGACACGCCTTTTACAGGAGATATACGGAAAGCCTTTTCAGGCTGCTATCGCAGAATCCGGATTGAAGGGAATCATGCCAAGTTATAATTCAATCAATGGGGAACCGATGTCTGCGTCCTGTACGCTTTTAAAGACGCTTTTGCGGGATGAAATGGGATTTGAAGGGCTCTGTGTTAGTGATTATGGTGCAATCAGCGGAGTACATCATGTGCAGCATGTTGGAGAGAGTGAAGCGGAAGCAGGGCTTCTTTGTATGGAAGCTGGAATGGATATTGAGTTGCCCAGTACTACCGGTTATGGAGCGGAACTGAAAAGAAAATTTGAAAGTGGGGAAGCGGATATGTCGCTGCTTGACAGGGCAGTGCTGCGTGTCCTTAACGCAAAGTTCCGTATGGGGCTTTTTGAACATCCCTATGCCCTTGAAGGGGAAGAACTAAAGGAAGCGGTATGCCATGAGGAGGATAGGGAAATATCTTTGCAGTCCGCAAAGGAATCTCTAGTGCTTTTAAAAAATAATGGGGTTCTTCCGTTAAAGGGTGATAAGAAGAAAATTGCCCTGATCGGACCTCATGCTGACTATGCAAGGAAGTTCTTTGGCGGCTATACCCATATGTGCATGATGGAATCCACCTATGCGGTTGCAAATTCCATTGCCGGGGTAAGCGGTGTAGTTCAGGCGGATTCTGATAAGATTAAAACAATTCCGGGAACCAATATCCAGTCGGATGAAACGGAAGAGTTTGATGCGATATTGCACCGTCAGAAACCGGAATGCAAAAGCTTATTGGAGGAAATGAGAACCCGAATGTCGGAAACGGAAATTATTTACGCCTACGGTTATCCCATTGCCGGGGCGGATGATTCCCATTTTGAGGAAGCATTGCAGGCAGTAAAAGAAGCGGATGCAGCCATTCTGACCATTGGAGGAAAGCATGGAACCTGTTCTATGGCATCCATGGGAGAAGGTGTGGACGCAAGTAATATCAATCTTCCGCCTTGTCAGGATGCGTTTATCAGAAAAGCATCAGAATTGGGGAAGCCTCTGATCGGGGTTCATTTTGACGGAAGACCTGTTTCCAGTGACGTGGCGGATGAATGTCTGGATGCAATACTGGAGGCATGGAGCCCGGCGGAAGCAGGTGCGGAAGCGGTAGTTAGCGCACTGCTTGGAGAGTATAATCCGGGCGGGAAGCTGCCGGTATCTGTGGCTTACCATGCCGGGCAGATTCCGATTTATTATAATCATCCCAATGGTTCTGCATGGCATCAGGGGGAGAGCATCGGATTTGTAAACTATGTAGACTTGCCACATACGCCAAGGTATTATTTCGGGCATGGTCTTTCTTATACTACATTTGCTTATTCAGACCTGTTGATATCGGAGAAAGAGATTGACGCACAGGGGAGTGTCCGGATTGAAGTGACGGTATGCAATACAGGAGAATATGAAGGTGATGAGGTAGTGCAGCTTTATCTGATCGACAGGTATGCAGGCATGACAAGACCAGTAAAAGAGCTGGCTGGTTTTAAGCGGATATCGTTAAAACCGGGGGAGAAAAAGACAGTTATATTTGATGTTTCGGCAAGCCAGATGGCATTCCTTGATAAAGATATGCGTTGGAAAATTGAGAAGGGGAGCATCGGCGTGGAGATAGGAAGTTCTTCTGAGGATATCCGGCTTACAGGGGAATACATAGTAAAGAATGATGGATGGATAGAAGGAAGTAACAGGGCATTTTATGCCAAGACCAGTATCAGGTAATATATAATTTGGAGGTAAAAATGGATAGCAGAGCAGTGGCGAAGAAAATCGCGGAGGAAGCAATTGTTTTACTGAAAAATGCGGAACGTCTTCTTCCTTTTTCGGGAGGACAGAAAACAGCCTTTTTTGGAAGAACCCAGATTGATACTATTTATTCAGGGAATGGCTCGGGAGCTGCCCATAAGTCGGGGTGTAAGAATATACTGGAAGAATGCGAAAATAGAGGTATCTGTGCAGAACCCGGGCTGAGAGAATATTATAAGGAACGGATTTCAGAGGAAGGGACAACAAAAGAAGATGAATTTGACTGGGCTGATATAGGTAAAGTGATCAACAGTGGTGTCATGTATGAAATCTTTGGGAAGTACCATGCGCCTATTGAGGAATATGAGATACCGGAAAAAAAGATAGAGACTGCAAAACGGTATACGAACACAGCGGTTCTGGTACTTGGGAGAAATTCCGGCGGTGAGGAATGTGACAGACATTTGCAGGATGATTACTATCTGACTGATTCAGAAAAAATTCTGTCGGAGCAGGTATGCAGAAATTTTGAGAAGGTAGTCCTGATTTTAAATACAAATGGGCTGATAGATTTGTCATGGACAAAAGAGTATCCTCAGATTAAGAGTATTTTATTTGTAGGGATATTGGGAGAGGAAGGAGCTTCTGCTTTAGGTGATATTCTTTCTGGTAACGTTAATCCATCCGGTAAGCTGGCATTTACCATTGCAGGAAAATATGAGGATTATCCGGCAGCCAGTCACTTTTCATGGGATAAGGAAAACGAAGTAAGCTTGCTAACCTATGAAAGCTATGGATTAAGTGCGGCGGATAATGGCAGTACAGGCTATGCTAAAAGCCCGGTCACTGTTTACAGGGAAGATATTTATGCAGGATATCGGTATTTTGATACTTTTGCAAAGGAACCACTGTATGCATTCGGCTATGGGCTATCTTATACGGAATTTGAAATCAAGTGTCTTGGTGCAGATAAAAAGCAGGATGGCATTGAAGTTCAGATTTGTGTAAGGAATGTGGGAAGTACGGCCGGTAAAGAAGTTGTGCAGTTATATCTGGCAAATGACAGTAAGGCTTTTGAGCATGCTTATCAGGAATTGAAAGGATTTGAAAAGACGGGTCTTTTGCAGCCGGGAGAAGAGGAACAGATTTGTATTACGATTCCATGGAAGGAATGGTGCAGTTATGATGAAGAAAAGGCGGCTTATCTGATCCGGCAGGGGAATTATCGGATTCTGGCCGGAAATTCTTCGCGAAATACAAGGGCGGCTGTGGTGGTACGGGTTCAGCAGGATATTTTTATGGAGCAGTGTGCAAACCGCCTTGGCATTCGGGTGTGCAATAAGGAAAAACTGGAATTTCTAACTTGTCCATGGGAGATATCAGAAGAGAATTTATCGGACAAAACATCAGGTGGAAGCACATTAAGCGGAGATAGGAGTGTGCCCGAAATTTTTGTGGGGTTGGAAGATGTTAGGATAACCGATTCTGCTAATGATTCGGCAGCCTGTGACAGCAGGAGAGAAAAGGTAAAGAAGTTGTCAGTGGAACAGCTTGCAGCCCTGTGTGTAGGCTATGGTCCCGGTACACCTTTTGCAGCTTTTGGGGATGGGAGTGACCCGGTAACAATTTTTGATCAGGATGGAAAACCGGTTACAACAAACAGCCATCCGGCCGGATATAATGGCTATGTATCACCGGCAATTGAGGATGCAGGAATTTATTCTGTGTCTTATAAGGATGGACCGGCAGGGATCGGTGAAATAGCGTGGCCATCGGAAATGCTGATGTCCTGTGCGTTTAATAAGAATATATGGTATGAATTCGGAAATGCTGTGGGTGCAGAGTGTGAAAAGCAGCAGGTCGATATCTGGCTGGCCCCTGCTGTTAATCTGCTAAGGCATCCTCTTGGCGGAAGAAATTTTGAGTATTTTTCGGAAGACCCCTATTTAACTGGCATTTGTGCCTGTGAGATAACAAAGGGTGTTCAGGAAAATCATCCGGTACTGGTATGTCCGAAACACTTTGCGGTAAATGAGCAGGAAACTTTTCGTAGGGGAAGCAGCAAAAAACACTATGATGCAGCAGATTCCATAGTAAGCGAACGGGCGGTAAGGGAGATTTATTTAAAACCTTTTGAGATGCTGGTAAAAGAAGCAGACATTGCCTGTCTGATGACTTCCTTTAATAAAATCAATGGTGTGTTTGCCGCTGGGAATACAGACCTTTGTACCCATATTTTAAAAGAGGAGTGGGGATATAAAGGTGCGGTTGTTACAGACTGGGGCGACATGGATGTAGTTGTGGACGGTGCAGATGCAGTGGCAGCAGGCAATGACATTGTGATGCCCGGTGGGCCTCCAGTAATCAGCCAGATTTTACAGGGATACCGGGAAGGACGGGTTTCCAGAGAGCATTTGGAGGAAGCAGTTATACGCTTGCTGTATATGGCAGAAAAACAATGAGCGGTGTATATGTATGGAAGAGTGAAAGTTAAGCAGTTGGTAAATAATTGAGAATTAGAGGGTGTTTTGATTATATGTCAGCAATAGAAAAAGTAGAAGGAATACCGGAGATAAGAGAAGTAAATGGAATTTCAACATTATATGTGAAAAATGTACCTTTTTTTGCTTACGCCGGAGAGGTGCACAATTCTTCTGCCAGCAGTCTGGAATATATGGAGCAACATGTATGGGATAAAGTTGAAGGACTTCACTTGAATACGCTTCTGGTTCCCATATATTGGGAGCAGATAGAACCGGAAGAAGGTCTGTTCCGGTATGATTTGATAGATGGTCTGCTTGGTCAGGCAAGGCAGCGGAATATGAGACTTGTATTTCTATGGTTTGGTTTGTGGAAAAATGGAGAATCCATGTATGTGCCGGGGTGGGTGAAACAGGACAGCCTGAAATATTTCAGGGTGCAGAAGGAAAATCAGGATAAGCTAAATACTATTTCCCCGTTTTGTGATGCTGCAGTGGAAAAAGATGCAGTAGCGTTTGCAAATCTTATGGGGCATATCCGGGAGCAGGATGAAGGACATAATACGGTAATTGTCATGCAGGTTGAAAATGAGGTTGGGCTGCTTGGAAGTAACCGGGATTACTGTGAAGCAGCAGAAAAAAAGTTTGCCATGCAGATACCGGAAAGAATGGCAGAAGAGTATGGGGTTACAGGTACGTGGGCGGAAGCGTTTGGGGAAGATGCCGGGGAATACTTTATGGCATACTATTTTGCAGCCGCATTGGAGAAGATTGCTTCTAAAGGGCAGGAGGAATATCCTGTTCCATGTTATACCAATGCATGGCTGAAACAGCATCCATGGTATGCAGGTTCTTATCCTTCAGGAGGTCCGGTAAAAGATGTGCACCGGATATGGAAGCTTGCAGCCCCTTCATTATTTGCACTGGCACCTGATATCTATGTGCCATATACAGTGGATATTATGGAATCCTATAGCTATCCGGGTAACCCGCTATTTATTCCGGAAGTGAGAAAGGATGCGGCAACAGCTTCTTACTGCCTGTATGCATTTATGAAGTTTCATGCAATCTGTTATTCGCCTTTTGGGATTGAGGACTTGGGGCTTTTGCCGGAAGAGGTGGAAAAGCCATCGGCGGAAGTGATGGCGGCCCTGAATATTAATCCGGCAGTGTTTATGACAGAAGGCGGAAAGGAATATTTGGGTAAAACCTACAGTCTTCTACAGAACTTGGAACCTTTGTACCTGAAATACAGGGGAACGGGCAGTATGCAGTGCTATGTAAAAAAATCAGAAACGGATTTGGGAGCATACTTCCGGTTTAAAAGCTATCAGGCTGTTATTGATTACATGCCGACAGTAACAGCGAAGCCTTTGGCAGCAGGCGTGATTTTTGAACTAAGTGAAAACCAGTTTCTGATTGCTGGATTGATGAGTAGGATAGTTTTTTCTGCCAAACTGGGTGAAAACAGAAAAGTTGGCATTTTAAAGTTGCAGGAGGGAAAAGTTGAAAAAGGCGAATGGATTCCTGCAAGAACCTTAAACGGAGATGAACAGATGATGATCAGTTTGGGTGATAAGCCATCATGCCTTTATGTAGAGTTATATAAGTATTAAGACCAAATGAGAGGATATGGGAATAAATAAGATACAGTAATCAAGCTTCTTTTTGACAGGTTAGGAGCGTAATAAACCTTGTCAGAAAGAAGTTTTTTTATAGTAAAAAAGCAGCATTAAAAAAATCGTTCGACAAAATCAGGGAAACTGCTGCGAAAATGGAAAAAAATTATGTTGATAAAGGGAGGATTGTGTAAGCGAAAAAGAGCGGAAAAAGTTGAAAGGACTGATTGTACCCCGTTTCCGAAAAAACGGACACAACCAGTCACCTTTTCAAAATATAAATGTAAATCTATAATAAAGACACCAGTCAGGAGGTACAGGATGATAAGTATGGGAAGTGAAAGTACAGGTTTGGGGCTTGCGGTCAGGAGCCTGCGGGAAACAAAAGGTATGAGCAGGAGGGAGCTGGCACGTGCAGCCGGCATAAGCGAATCCTATTTGAAAAAGATTGAGAACGGGCACAGGAATCCGGGGCTTGAGACGTATCAGAAAATTACGGAGGTATTGGATGCGGATATTGCTATAAGAAATTCAGATGGGACGGTAAAAGGGGAATGTGCCGCAAGGGCGCATAAGGTTTTTCTGGAAAGTACGGAGAAGCAGGCAGTATTCCTGATACAAGTATTGGAATTTATGGCACAGAGCATGAAAGCGGTAAAGTAAGGAAAGGGACAGATCGTTGCGGGTCTGCCCGGAATGACCTTTTTTGGAGATGGTTCCGGGCAGGCCTGTAACCAAGGAGGAAAGGTAAATTACGATGAAGATAAATGCCCCATGGCAGACTATGAACCTTGACAACAAATATTCTGGCAGTTTTTATCTGCCGGAATGGAATATCAGTATGTAAGGATACAAAACATCCGGAACATCTATAGAGATGATGAGGGGAGAGCTTCGCGGGGAAATATTTGCCTGTTTAAGAGCTGGTGGCAGGGCTTTGAGGCAGGTGGAACGAGGAATCATAACAGAAGAAGGAAAAATATGAGCGGCATCCCCGGCATGGGCAGTATTGGCAGGCTGTCTTGAAGCTCTGGGTGATAATGATACCTCTGCCGGAGAACACGGCAGCCGGAGCGGCGTCCGGGAATAGCTGTGGCGTGAAAGGGTGCTACAGTGTATTCAGGCAGCTTTGCCGGGCGGTCTTTACATATTCCGTCCCACACCGGGGGAGAGGAAATTATAAATCCATGGCAGGGCATTATGCTTTGCCTTGGCGTGTGGGGATTACTTTTTTTGTGGAAGAGGGATTTCAGATACAGAGAAAAAGATTACATTTTGGGGAGAAAGGCAGGACACATACATATTTTGTGATACCGGATTGCAGGGTATCAGGCATCATGGCAGGGAAACACCAGATAAAAGAGCATACCGGACAGGACAAAAGATATTTTGTCAGATGCGGTACAGCATTGGGCTGGTTTTTACTTTTATGATCGGGAGGTGTCTGCATGACTGCGGAGGAACACAGGAAATTTTTGGAACAGGATTTTGACGATGTAAAGATAGAGGAATTAAAGGACATAAGCAGAATAAGGATTGACAGGGACAAAACGGTGGAGGAAAAAAAGAAACAGTATCTTGGGAAAGTCGGGAACCCCTACCTTGTAAAGGTGGGCAGTACGATGGTTAAGATACGGTTTGCCAATAACGGGGTAAGCTTCGAGGATGCCTTTGAAGGCCTGCTCCTTATGGGATAACAAAATACAGGTATCGGAATTTTGTAAAAAAGCAGTGGAAAAATGCAGCAGTTTATGGTAAGATTTAATCTGAAGAAAGGCAGAGGGGTGTCCCATGGGAAAGGCGCACCCGTATCAGCATCAAATCTAATATATGTTTACTGGCGTTTGTCCTGCTTAACAGTTTAAGGTTTAAGGAGGATTACGCATATGAGAAAAACAGTAGACAGGATCTACCATGCCGCCAGCTATGTAAGGCTTTCCAAAGAGGATGGCGATGTTGCCAGCGCCGCAAAGGCAGAGAGCAACAGCATTTCTAACCAGAAGAATCTGATCAGAGATTTCCTGAAAGACAAAGACGATATTATAGTGGTTTCCGAATATGTGGATGACGGTTACAGCGGCTCTAATTTTGAGCGTCCCGGTTTTCAGATGATGTTAGAGGACATCAGGAGGGGCAAAGTTGACTGTGTGGTCGTGAAAGACCTGTCACGTTTCGGGAGGGAATATATTGATTCCGGGAAGTATATCGAGAGACTGTTCCCGGCTCTTGGTGTGCGCTTTATTGCAGTCAATGACCATATTGACAGCAAAGAGGAAAGCGGTCGGGACGATATCGTTGTCCCGTTTAAGAACCTGATGAATGACGCGTACTGCCGGGATATTTCCATAAAAATACGCAGCCACTTGGAGGTAAAAAGGAAGAACGGTGAGTACACAGGCGCATTTACACCCTATGGCTATAAAAAAGATGAAAATGACCGTAACAGGATTGTTCCCGATTTATATGCGGCAGGCGTGGTAAAGGATATATTCCGTATGAAACTGAACGGGATGAGCCAGGCCGCCATTGCGGAGTGTCTAAACGGGAAAGGCATCTTGTCGCCCATGGAATACAAGCACAGCCTCGGCATCCGTATACAGGATCATTTTAAGACCCATGAACAGGCAGGGTGGAGTTCCGTGTCCGTCCGCAGGATACTTGAAAATGAGGTCTATGTAGGGACTTTGGTACAGGGCAGGCATTCCACGCCGAACCACAAGATTAAGAAAATCGTGGATAAACCGGAAGAGGAATGGATCAGGATAGAGGACAGCCATGAGCCGATCATTAGCAAAAGGGAATTTGCTATTGTCCAGAGGCTTCTCGGCATGGATACAAGGACATCGCCCAATGAGGAGGAAGTCTATGTATTATCTGGGCTTGCGGTGTGTGCAGACTGCGGCGCACCCATGATCAAGCGGAATGTCCCGGCAGGTGGAAAGGTTTATTCTTATTATATCTGCTCCAAAAATGCGGCAACAAAGGAGTGCGGGACGCACCGTATCCCGAAAGAAAAGCTGGAGAGTATTGTTTTTGAAGTGCTGAAGACGCATATTGCAAACGTCCTTGATGCCGGGAGAATCCTTGAATACATTGATACCGTACCTTTTCAGGAACTGGAGATAAAGGAACTGGAAAGGCAGAGAGAGGCAAAAGAGCAGGAGATACAGCGGTGTCGGGAATTGAGGGACATGCTGTATGAAGACCTGAAAGACGGGATCATTTCCAAAGAAGATTATGCGGAACTGTATGAGGGCTATAATAACAGGAGAAAGAAAGCGGAGGAGGCAGTCCGTAAGCTTAAGCATGAGATACAGACGGTAATGGAAGCCAGGACGGATAAATATGAGTGGCTCCGTTATTTTAAGGAATACCAGAATATCAGTGAATTAAGCAGGATGGCAGTGGTGGAGCTGGTTGACAGGGTAAAGGTATTTGATAAGAACCATGTTGAGATAGATTTCAATTTTCAGGACTGTTTCCAGTCGGCGCTCCGCCAGATACAGTCTGCCGGGTGTACGGTGCGCACGGAGGAAAACGGTAGGATAAATATTCAGGAAAGGGAGGTCGTGTGATATGGCAAGAAAATCAAGGAAAGTTGGTTTTGTCAACATGGAAAAAGCGGCACTGCCAGCGGCGGTAAAGGAAGAAAAGCCGGTATTCAGGGCAGGGCTGTATGCACGCCTCTCCCTTGAAAGTGAGGCAAACAAGGAACGCGGGACGATAGAGAACCAGATGGAGCTTCTGAAAAAATTTGTGGAGGGCGCAGATGATATTGTAGTAGAGCATGAATATATGGATGTCTCCACCACCGGGACAAATTTTGAACGGAGCGGTTTTGAGGAAATGATGCGGGATATCCGGGACGGGCGCATCAACTGCGTGATTGTAAAAGATTTGTCCCGGCTTGGGAGAAATTATGTGGAGGCAGGCAACTATGTGGAAAGGGTGTTCCCGTTCTTTGAAGTGCGGTTTATTGCGGTGACGGACGGTTACGATTCCATCAGGGAGGGCGCAGACCTTTCCGTGTGCATGGCAAATATCTTCAATGAGTTCTATTCGAGGGATTTAGCGAAAAAGATCAGGGCATCCTACCGTTCCCATTGGAAAAAGGGGAGCAATGTCTGCGGGAACCTTGCCTACGGGCTTATGAGTGACCCGATGGACAGACACCGTATCATAGCCGACCCGGACAGCGCCCCTGTAGTGGTGCGCATTTTTGAAATGTTTGTAAATGGGAAGATGGGATATGCACAGATAGCGCAGACCCTGAATGATGAGGGCGTGATCGGGCCGAAAGCATACAAAGATTTCAAAAGGACAAAGGAGCTGCCGGAAGATTATAACCCGGAATGGAGGGGCGGGACTGTTTCACGGATGCTCTGCAACCCTTATTATGCAGGGGACAGCAGGCACAACGAGCATGGCAGGGATGGTTTTGCAGAAAAAAAGCAGTGGCGGGAGCCGGAGGAAAACTGGATCATCGTGGAGGACACCCATGAACCGATCGTGCCGAGGGTGCTGTACCTAAAAGCGCAGGAAAGATTGAAGGAGATACATAAGAATTCCCCGAAGTATGGGAAGAAAAACGAGGGGGAGCTTGCCTGCCGGAACTTCTATAAAAAGAAGATAGTGTGCGGTGACTGCGGCTCCACCATGTACCTGATAAAGAACCCCAGCGGGACAACGGATTTTGTATGCGGGGGACACCAGACAAAAAAAGGATGCAGCAGGAAGAGTGTCTGTGAAAGCGCGGTCAATGATGAAGTCCTGCGTGTGATCCGCGCCCATATGAATGTGTATGTTGACAGCATGGAAATGTTAAGGCGGATGAATCGGAAATCAGAGAGCATGAAAAAGTATGACGTGCTGGCGAAAGAAATACAGAAGCTCCACCGTGAAATGGAAAAGGTGGCAGCACACAGGCAGCAGTTATATGAAGATTATGCGGAGCGGCTGATCGATGCGGAACAGTATGGAGTCTTTGCAGATAAAGATGCAGCCGCGGAAACGGAACTGCGGAAAAGGATAAATGAGGTCACAGAGTACCAGAAAAAATATGACCGGAATTACTGTGCTGATGTAGATTGGGAAGCCGCCATTGAAAAATACCGGAATATCCGGCATTTGACAAAAAAGATGGTGGATGCGTTTGTGGAAAAGATTGAAATCTTTCCGGCGGGGAAAATGACCGTGCATCTGTTATATGATGACATGCTGGAAGAACTGGTGGCATATACGAAGGAAAGGGAGGCGGAAGGATATGGACAATAAAAAGACGGCGATATATATCCGTCTTTCTGATGAGGATGATAATGTTGACGGGATCATAAAGGCAGAGAGCAACAGCGTGGCGGCACAGAGAATCTTAATCAGGGACTACATACAGAGGAACAATCTTTCCGCCCCGTCAGATACACTGGAATATGTGGACGACGGGTTTTCCGGAACAAATTTCCAAAGACCGGCTTTCCGGAGGATGATGGATGACGCAAAATGCGGGGAAATCGGCTGCATCATAGTCAAGGATTTTTCAAGGTTCGGAAGGGACCATTTGGAGACTGGCAATTACCTTGAACGGATTTTCCCATTGCTCGGCATACGCTTCATTTCCGTAAATGACGGGTTTGACAGTGAGGACTGTATGGGAATGACCGGGGGAATGAGTGTTGCGCTGAAAAATATCATCAATTCCATGTACAGTAGGGATCTGTCCAAAAAGGTAAGGAGCGCAATGGGGACAAGGGCTGCCCGTGGGGAATACATGGGTGCGTTTGCGCCTTATGGCTATTTAAAAGATCCTGAGAATATACACCAGCTTATCCCTGATGAAGAAGCGGCGGAAATCGTGCGGATGATATTCACAATGGCAGCGGAGGGGAATAAGAAACCGGAGATTGCACGGTTCCTGAATGAGCAGGGGATACCCACCTGCATGGAGCATTTCCAGAAGATAGGATTGAAAAGGAAATGTCATAAGGAAAAAGAGAAAAAGCTGTGGACTATTACAACCATTGGCGATATGTTAAAAAATGAAGTTTATCTCGGAAGGACTGTCTGGAACAAGACAAGGCAGGCTTCAGTCGGCTCAAAGCGGCAGGTTAAAAATGACAGGTCAGAATGGATCATCATGGAGGGGACGCATGAACCTCTTGTGACGAAGGAAATATTTGACATGGCAAATGCAAAGGCGTTTACGCATGAGAAGAAAAATGTGCCGAAAGGGCGGAAGCCCCAGCCCATCCTTATCTGCCCGTACTGCGGGAGGCGGCTAACGCCGACAAGCTGGGGGAATGCCTACCGGTGCGGGGAAGCTGCAACTTCAGGCATTGCGGAATGCAGGGCACTCCATGTGGACAGGGAGCGGCTGGAAAATGCAGTCTTATCCTGCACACGCACTATGGCAGGCATGGTGTCGGAAGAGGTGTCCAGAAAGAAAAAGGAATGGCAAGAGACAGCGGTCATTGAGGAAGAAACAGGGAAGCTGGAAGCAGAGAAAAAGAGACTTTCATCAAGGAAACTCAGACTTTATGAAGATTACCGCTCTGGAAATATCACGAAAGAACAGTACCGTAAAGATTATGAGAATACAGCAGGCCGGATTCTGGAAATAGAAGAAAGGATACCAGAGCTGAGAGATGAAGTTATGCAGATCAGGGAACAGATGCTGCATGTGAAAGAGAGGGAGGCGGAGCTGGAAGGGCTGGCATTGCTTGACACTTTTGATAAGGGCAGGCTGGCTACTGTGATTGACAGGGTACTGGTTTACAGTGAAGAGCGGATAGAGATTATCTGGAAGATGGACGACTGGTTCTTTAAAGAGATAGCAGGCGAAAAGGAAGTGCTTGCAGTATAGTAATATAATGTGAAATAATATAGGAAGGACATCATGGGCTGATTCTGTGGTGTCTTTTCTGTTAAAAAAATAGAATAATTTTTTTAGATATTGCTTGACAAAAGCAGAATTACTTGCTCTTACCTATAATGATATTGATTTAGATAAGCGTACTATTTCCGTAAACAAGTCTTATCAGCGGATAGAGGGCAGGGATATTATTACACCGCCCAAAACGCCAAGGAGCAAGCGCATTATAACAATACCGCCGTTTTTGACAGAAGAATTAAAGGAGTACATTTCACACTTATACGGAATTATGGCAGATGAAAGAATGTTTCGTTTTACAAAGTCCTATATGGAGCATGAAATTATCAGAGGTATCAAGGCTTCCGGGGTAAAAAGAATACGCTTGCACGATATTCGCCATTCCCACGCTTCATTACTTGTGGAAATGGGATTTACACCATTAGCGATTGCGGAACGGTTAGGGCATGAGAAAATCGAAACAACATTAAATACTTATTCACATTTATATCCCAATAAGCAGGGAGAACTTGCAGATAAATTGGAAATAGAAAACAGCAGGGAGGAAGAAGAATGAGCGGAGTGCATAAATACCCGACAATCAGCTTTCGTGTTTCCCCTAGAGAGAGGGAGGAAATCGAAGCAAAAATTTTAGCAAGCGGACTTTCTAAAAAAGATTATTTTGTCCGTTCCTGCATTTATAACCGGGTGTGCGTGGTCGGCAAAAAAGAGTTGGTTTATCAGCTAGTAGAAGAACTAAAGATGATGCAGACGAATATCCGGGAAGTGACAGAACAATTTGAAAAGACAGAGATTGATTTAACGTCGGAGGGATTGGAAGATATGCGGAATGATTGTCTTGATATGTTGAAAGCAATCCTGTGGGTGTTGGACGGAGCGAAATATCTGTGGCAGGGAAAAGAAGAAAGCCCCGACAGCGGCAACTGTTAGGGCTGTGATAACTGGAAAACCTCTGTTATCAATAATCATAATACAAGTATAGCAGAGGTTTCTTCCAGTTACAATGATTTTTCAGAAATGGAGGGCTTATGGAAGAAACTAAAACAGAGTTGCAGTTGATTAAAATGTCGGAGATACAATCGCAGGAAGTTTCTTGGCTGTGGTATCCGTTTATCCCATATGGAAAGCTAACAATTGTTCAAGGTGATCCGGGAGATGGAAAGACAACACTTGTCTTAAATATAGCGGCAAAACTGTCAAAGGGAGAGGGCTTAGATAGTGAAATGAAATTTACAGAGCCTTTGAATGTAATTTATCAGAGTGCAGAAGATGGACTTGCTGATACGGTAAAACCACGATTAGAAATGGCAGGGGCAGATTGTGAGAGAATCGCTGTCATTGACGAAAGCATAAAATCACTTTCTATGATAGATGAACGGTTGGAAGAAGCAGTTATAAAGACAAAGGCAAAGTTATTGATTTTAGATCCGATACAAGCCTATTTAGGCGGTGGTATGGATATGAACCGTGCGAATGAAGCAAGGGATATGACAAAGAAGTTAGCGGCACTGGCAGAGAAATATCAGTGTGCGATTGTCCTTGTCGGGCATATGAACAAGGCGGCAGGAAATAAGGCGGCATACCGGGGAATGGGTTCGATTGATTTCTTTGCAGTTGCAAGAAGTGTTCTCTTGGTCGGCAGGGTTGAAGGCGAGGAAAATATAAGGGCTGTGGTGCAAATAAAAAATAACCTTGCGACGTTCGGACACCCGAAAGCATTTGCATTGTCGGAGGACGGTTTTCACTGGCTTGGAGATTATGAGATTACAGCTGATGAAGTGTTAGGCGGCATTGCCCCAAAAGCAAATAAAATGGAACTGGCGAAGCGGCTACTACATGAACTGGCAGAAACAAGCAATGCCATGCAGAGTAACGAGATTTTTAATCTTGCAGACGAACAAGGCATATCGAAGCGGACACTGGAAAATGCAAAGAAAGAGTTAGGTGTGCGAGCAAAGCGGATAAATAATACTTGGTATTGGGAACTGGATAAAATCGGACAGTGACGGACAAGGTAACAGCGCAACAATGCAGGGAATTAGAATTTTGCAGTCTTGAAATTGCGTTCTTGGAGGTTGCAAGGTTGTAAAGATTATAGACATTGCAATGTTGCGCTGTTGGGAGAAAGCTGGAAAGCGGCGGTAACATGGCGACGAAAAGCCGCCCCGTCCGTTAGGACGGTATGCTGTCCAACGGACAGCTAGCCCCCGGCAGGGCGCAAAACCTGCTTGCAGGTTGCATTTTTGTTGGCGTAGCTGACAAAAGTGCTTTTGCGTTACTTTCGCAGAAAGTAACAAAGGCTATGCGCCGTATCCGGCGCTTATTACCCGATAAGGGAGAAAGGAAAACTTATTGAAACGGACAATTAGCGTTATGACAGGAAAAGGATCTGTCAACCATAACAGCAGAAAATTCCATGCAAAGAACACTGACCCGGAACGAAGTTATCTGAATGTGGAATACTGCAATGAGAATATCAAAGACGTATACCATGAATTATTTGATGAAGCACTTGCCCGATACAATGAGAAGCAGACCAGAAGTGATCGCCAGATTGATGATTACTATGAGAGAATCTGTTCCGGCAAACAGGAGAAGCCATTTCATGAGATTATTTTGCAGATAGGAAACAAGGACGATATGGGGGCAAAGACCGAGGACGGACGGCTTGCGGCAAAAATACTTGATGAATATATGCAGGATTTTCAGCGGCGCAATCCTACGTTGAGAGTGTTTTCAGCGTATCTTCATATGGACGAAGCGACACCACATCTGCATATAGATTTCATACCTTATACGACTGGAAGCAAAAGAGGACTTGAAACAAGGGTGTCATTAAAAAAGGCACTTGCGGAACTTGGCTTTAAAGGCGGCACAAGGAGCGAAACGGAGCGTAACCAGTGGGTAGCGGCAGAGAAAGAACGCCTTGCGGAGATTATGTTACAGCATGGTATTGAGTGGGAGAAAAAAGGAACACATGAAAAGCATTTATCTGTTTTGGATTTCGAGAAAAAGGAACGTGCAAAAGAGGTTGCCGAACTAGAGCAGACGATTTCCGGCAGCAAAGAGGAATTATCCAACATTCTTCATCAGCAGATTGCGGCAGGGCAGGAAATGGAGCAGATACGGAAAGAGGGAGAAGCGATCCGGCAGGAAGTATCAGAACTTTCCGCAACAAATTATCTGCTGAAAGAGCAAGCAGAAACTTTGGCAGAGGACAAGGAAAAGCTGCTATCAGAAAATGAGAAGTTGGAAAAACAGCAGAAAAAGTTACAGCAGGAAATAAATAAAATGCTGCAGTCTAAGGAAGTCATGGAGCGTAATATACACGCTTATGATGAAGATGCGAAATGGCAGTTGCCGGAGCCGGGAGCATTGATGAGCGCAAAGGCTTACCGGGATAAAAAAGTGATACCGCTTGTGGAGAAGCTGAAGGAGGTAGTAAAAAATCTGACAATCAAGTGTGTACAGCTTACGGAGCAAGGAAGAAAATTGAGTGCTAAAGTGGATGGGCAGAAGAAGCAGATTAGCCTTTTAACGGATAAGGTCATGGAACAGAGTGCCACCATAGACCGATTGCAGGAAGAAGTGTCTGATTTGAGGCGTTTGGAGCGGCATTTAGGTAGGGAACAGGTGCAGATGATAGTAGAACGGTCAAAGGCAGTAGAACAAGCAAAAAGGGCAAATAAACGTCCGAAACGTGCTTTTGAAATGAGCCGATAGGAAAGGGGGATTGATAGGATATGACAGATATGGAGAAGAAAGTCATGGTGCGGCTGTGCGCAAAGATCCTGACAGAAACAGAATTATATGATGTGGATATAGAAGTGAGGAATCTGATTGACTGGATATGTGTGTCGGAACAAATCAAGACGAACAACAATACAATCCGTAATTTGACCGGAGAATACAAGAAAATAGAGCTAGATTGCCGGGAGGGAGTGAAGGCGCAGTTGGAGCGCATGAAAGAACTCTGCAAAGAGCGGAATAATCTGTATGAGAAACAGAATGACTTGAAAGGGCAGAAACAAAAGATTGAAAAGTCGTTGGAACGATAAGAAATGTAGGGCGTGGCGGTGTTGCGGTTCTTTCTCATGTTTGGATATACTGTCAGACTTAGTTTTGCTGGAACTTTAAATTTCCAGCAAAGTAAAACACTGACAAAAACAAAATATCCAAAATTAAGAAAGAACCGGTGTTGCTATGCCCTGTATTTTATAGTGGCGAATACAGAGTGAAAGTGCTATAATCGAAAGCATAGTTTAAGATATGGGAGATTAAATGGCATGGAAATAATTCTTTGGCAGAGATAGAAAAGCTATATATTTATTGAAATTTTAAGGAGTGCGGAGTAATGGATAACTGGTTTACAATAGATAAAATTGATGCAAATACATATATTATCAGCGAATATCGACATTGGGAGGAAACACATTGTTATCTGTTGATTGGAAATACTCGAAGCCTGCTTATTGATACGGGGCTTGGTATTTCAAATATATATGAGGAAGTGCTGAAACTTACCGATAAACCAATTACGGCAGTTGCCACGCATATTCACTGGGATCATATTGGAGGACATAAGTATTTCCCGGATTTTTATGTTCACGCTGATGAATTGGAGTGGTTGAATGGTAAATTTCCTTTATCAATCAAAACAATTAGAGAGATGGTCGTAGATCGCTGTGATTTGCCCGAAGGATTTTGTGTGAACAATTATGAATTGTTTCAAGGTATGCCAACAAAAGTGCTGACAGACCATGACATTATTGATATTGGCGGCAGGGAAATTGAGGTTCTGCATACTCCCGGACATTCTCCGGGACATATGTGCTTTTTGGAAAAAAGCAGGGGATATTTATTTACGGGTGATTTAGTTTATAAAGATATTCTGTTTGCT
Source organism: uncultured Lachnospiraceae bacterium (assembly GCA_947178085.1). Next base: position 37,407 of record CAMWWS010000001.1, read on the forward strand.
TATTATCCATCTACAGACCCGGAGGCATACCTTGATTCTTTAGAAAAAGTTGCGGCATTGCCTGTGAAAAAAGTATTTCCGGCACACCATTCATTGGATATAAAGCCGGAAATCTTAATTCGTATGTGGGAAGCATTTAGAAATCTTAAGGCAGATGGGAAACTTCATCATGGCAGTGGGACATTTGACTATGGCGATTGGGGAGTATGGGTATAAGAAGTAGGCTGTGGTAAAGAGAATTTTCCTTTTGGCAATGATTGACACATGGTGCTAGCACCATGTAA
>CAMWWS010000002.1 GCA_947178085.1 uncultured Lachnospiraceae bacterium
GTCTGGGATCAAAGTGATCAGGATGAGCAGCCATATGCTCTCTGATACCTGCTGTAAGACCTAATCTTAAGTCAGAGTCAATGTTAATCTTACATACTGCGGATTTTGCAGCCTGACGAAGCATATCCTCAGGAATACCGATAGCGTCTTCCATCTTACCGCCGTTAGCATTGATGATATCAACATACTTAGGAAGTACTGAAGATGCACCATGTAATACGATAGGGAATCCGGGAAGTCTCTTGGAAACTTCATCCAGAATATCAAAACGGAGCTGCGGTTTCTGACCGGGTTTGAACTTAAATGCGCCATGGCTTGTACCAATAGCGATTGCCAAAGAATCAACACCGGTTCTGTTAACGAAATCCTCAACCTGCTCAGGCTGTGTATAAGACTCTGCACCATGTTCTACCTGTACGTCATCTTCAATTCCTGCAAGAGTACCAAGTTCTGCTTCTACAACTACACCTTTATCATGTGCATAGTCAGCTACCTGTTTTGCAATTTTAATATTCTCTTCATAAGGAAGGGAAGAACCGTCATACATAACGGAAGTAAATCCGCCGTCAATACATGACTTACAGATTTCAAAATCTGCACCGTGGTCAAGGTGAAGAGCAATAGGAATATCGGTTTCCTCAAGAGCTGCCTTTACAAGGTGAACCAGATAAGCATGTTTAGCATACTTTCTTGCACCTGCAGAGCACTGAAGAATAATAGGGGATCTCAATTCGTCTGCAGCTTCTGTAATAGCCTGCACGATTTCCATGTTGTTGACATTGAAAGCACCGATAGCATAACCGCCGTCGTATGCCTTTTTGAACATTTCTGTAGTAGTAACTAATGGCATTTCAAATCATCCTTTCTTTTATATAATTATTTTTGACAATAGAAAACTCGCAAAACGTACTTTCTATTGTTATTAACTTGTTTATATTATAACAGATTATAATTTAAATGAAAAGTTCTTTTATAGCAAATTATCAGGAAGGAATGTGTCCGGAATTCGTATTTCAAGTGCCTGACCGCAATTTTGTATAACAGCCATCTGATTCGTTCCCCCATACTCTCCGTCCAAAGTCCATGCAACGTCCTGTTCGGATTCAACCGTAAGTTTTGAAGTTTTAAAAGACTGAATAAAATCCGAATGAACTTTTTTATCCGTAAGAGCTGATATTATATTATTCATTTCCATTGCAATCGTCGGCTTTCTTACCAGCGTAACTTCAAACAAACCATCATTCAGCTCCACAGCCTTCCCTGTAATGCCCTTAAGTCCTCCAACCGAATCGGAATTTGTAATCATTCCGAATATATATTCATTCTCCAGACATACATCATCATAGCAGATTTTCATTTTATATGATTTAACTGAAGAAAGTCTTTTTACACCTTCCATAAGATACGCTACATATCCAATCGCATTCTTTAAATCCTGTCTGGTCTCATATACTACATCCGTAAAAAGTCCGAAAGCTGCTACATAAATAAAGGTATCATCATTAAACGCACCGATATCACAAGAAAAATTTTTGCCGTTCACAACCACATCTGCCGCTTTAATCATACTTTTGGGAATACCAAGGCTACGGGCAAAATCATTCGTGCTGCCCGCAGGGACATAGCCAATGGGCAGTTTTTCCTCACACTGCATCATGCCGGTAACCACCTCGTCCAATGTTCCATCACCGCCGCTGCATACAACAATATCATATCCTTTCCTGCGCTCCCTTACAGCCTTAATTGCGTCTCCCGGCGCCTGTGTCGGATATGCCGTTACTTCGTATCCCGCTTTCACAAAAATATCTATTATATCAAGAAGATTACTTCTGATTTGTGCTTTTCCCGCCCTTGGATTGTAAACAAAAAGCATACTCTTTTCCATATTGCATACCTCCTGAAGCTATAATCAATGCCTATGCTAAAAAGAGACTCCCTTGCTTGGGAATCCCCTTCACATTATGCCTTACTCTATGCCGCTCAAAAAATTCTCGATTCCTGCAACTGCTGCCTCTTCATCATCTCCGTCTGCAACTATTGTTGCAGTGTCTCCACTGCCTAATCCCAGACCCATCATGCCCATAATACTTTTTGCATTGACCTTTTTTTCAGCGGACTCGATATGCACACTGCTTTCGTACTGGCTTGCTACCTGTACAAGCATGGCTACCTTTCTCGCCTCCAAACCGCCTTCCAACTTTACTTGGACAGATTTTTGAATCATAAGTTCGCCTCCTTTATAACCTCATATGTTCAGCAATCTCGCTTAACTTCCTCAGTCTGTGGTTCACTCCGGATTTTCCGACCGGCGGGTCCAAATACTCTCCTAATTCCTTCAATGCCGCTTCCGGGTTCTCCAAACGCACTTCTGCCATCTGCCGTAAGCCTTCAGGCAGATTTTCAAAACCATAGCGCTCTTTTATCAATAAGATATCTTCTATCTGTTTTGATGCGGCATTCACAGTCTTCGTAATATTAGCTGCCTCGCAATTCACCCGTCTGTTAATAGAATTGCGCATCTCCTTCACAATACGGAGATTCTCCAAATTCATAAGAGACACATGCGCTCCCATTACATTAAGCAGGTCTACAATGCCGGTGCCCTCTTTAAGGTACACAACATAATACCGCTTACGTTTTATGATTTTAGCATCTATTTGAAATTCCTGAATAATGTCACACAATTGACGTGCCTGTTCATGTCTGCTGCACACAAATTCCAGATGATAACTTTTCTTTGGATCGCTCATAGAACCTGCACATAGGAATGTCCCTCTCAAATAAGACCTTGCACAGCAGCTATTCTTAATCAAAAGAGTGCTTACCGGCATATCCATTGAGACGATATGATGCTCTCTATCATACATATGTAATGCCTGAAGAACCTTCTTTTCATCTTCGTACCGCATAACATTATCTATATTAAATGTTTTTTTCAATAATGTAAAGCATTTTCTGGCAACCATTTCATTTTCTATATCTTCCAGTTGTAAATGCAGACCATCTTCCGTCAGATGACCACCGAAACGAATCAGCGCAGCAAGCTCTGCCAGCTGGCAATGCCTTGCCGGGCTTATACAAGTTGCCAGTTCCTCCTTTACTTCACCAGAAAACGACATAATAATACCCCTGTTGTTAGGTCTTGTCCCTATGATACAATTTCAATCCGTAACTGCCACTATCCTTCATCTGCGCATAAAGTTCATTCGCAAGTGTAACGCTGCGGTGTCTGCCGCCTGTACATCCAATTCCTATAACCAACTGATATTTTCCTTCTTTGATATAATTCGGAATCAGAAAATTCAGCATGTCCACCAGCTTTGACAAAAAATCCGATGCCTCCGGAAATCCCATTACATAATCCTGTACTTCCTTATCGTCTCCCGTCTTATGCTTCAACTCATCAATATAGAACGGATTGGGCAGAAATCTGACATCAAAGACTAAATCGGCATCTGCCGGAATTCCATATTTAAAACCAAATGACAATATCGTAACCATTAAGGAATTATATTCCTCATTCCTTACAAAAATTCGTTCTAATTCTTCTTTCAATTCTCTTGTCAGAAGGTTGGAAGTATCAATTACATAATCGGATTCTTTCTTTATGCCCCCAAGAATCTTTCTTTCCCTTTCAACACCATTCTCTATCCTGTCTCCTTGTGAAAGCGGATGCATCCTTCTGGTTTCTTTATATCGCTTAATCAGAACGGTATCGCTGGCGTCCATAAAAAGAATCTCGAACTGATATCCGTCTTGTTTGAGCTTTTTCAATATTTTTTGTACGTCATCGAACGACTGGTCTGCACGTACATCCATACCTAATGCTACTTTTGAAATTTCACCGTTAGGCGTTTCAATAAGCTCCACAAATTTTTCTATCAACGGCACCGGAAGATTATCAACACAATAAAATCCCCAGTCTTCCAACATTTTCAGTACTGTACTTTTTCCGCCGCCGCTCATTCCGGTCACTACAACGAATCTCATTCCTACAACCATGTTCCCTTCTTTGTCATCAAAAAGTTATGCTGACAATATCTAAAAGTCTCCTAAAAAAACAATCTCCGGCTCCAAATTCACTTGACAGCGTTCTTTAACCTTCTCCTGTACTTCCTCAATCACTTCTTTAATATCTGATGCCGTCGCGTTTCCCTTATTTATAATAAACCCGCAGTGTTTATCAGAAACCTGCGCACCACCTATACTGTACCCTCTCATTCCGGAATCCATAATCAGTTTCCCCGCATAATATCCCTCCGGACGTTTAAAAGTACTGCCTGCACTTGGATAATTAAGCGGCTGCTTGCTTTGCCGTTTTATCATCAGCTCATCCATTTTTGCCTGAATAGCTTCCTTATCACCTGTCTGTAAACTAAATACTGCTTCAAGTACGATAAATGGTCGATTCTTAATTATGCTGGTCCGATAGCCAAATTCCATAGTATCATTATCCAGTATGAGGATTTCCCCCTCATTGTCCATCACCCTGACAGATTCTGTTATCTGTTTCATCTCACCGTCATATGCACCTGCATTCATGACAATACCGCCGCCAACGCTTCCGGGAATCCCCGCTGCAAACTCAAGCCCTGTAAGTCCTGCATCCCTTGCAGCAGCCGCAGTCTTAGACAAAAGAGCTCCCGCTTGTACGCAGATACGATTTCCCCGCACGGCGATTTCTTTCATTCCGTTTCCGATTTTCAGCACTACTCCCCTATAACCTTTATCGCCCACAAGCAAATTACTGCCATTACCAAGTATGAAATAATCCTGCCCTACCTGATTAAAATATGGAACAAGCTTTACCAGTTCTTCTTCATGCTCTATCAGAATCAAACATTCCGCTTCTCCGCCTACCCTGAACGTTGTATGCCTGCTCATGGGTTCTGCAAAAAGGATTCTTTCTTTCGAAACAATATGTTCAATATAATCATACACAGATGTACTAACATTCAATTTCGCACCGTCTCACTTCTTATATCTTATTTTTATTGATTCATGTACAGTATATGCTAATAGCCCTAATCTAATACCATTTTTGCTGCTCCATAAATTCCTGCATCATTTCCCAAAGTAGCTAGCGCAAAAATTGTATCCCTGCATCCGTGAAATACTGTCGCTTCAAAAGCAGGCTTTATATAATCAAACAACACTTCTCCCGCCTTAGATACACCTCCGCCGATTACAAAAATCTCAGGATTAATAACGCCTGCTATTATACCAAGCCCTTTCCCCAGATAGTCTCCGAATTTTTCAGCTATTTCTATTGCCAGTTCGTCTCCTGCTTTCACCGCGTCAAAAACAGTTTTAGCGGATACTTCTCCCGTTCTTAAGATACTGTCCTTGTCACTTGACTGTAAAGCTCTGTTGGCGAGCCTGACAATTCCGGTCGCTGACGCATATTCTTCCAGACATCCATAGTTACCGCAGCCGCAACGTTCAGTTTCATGATCCTCAACATGGATGTGTCCGATTTCTCCGCCGGCTCCGGTTGCTCCCGTCATAATCTCGCCATTTATAATAACGCCTCCGCCGACGCCTGTTCCAAGCGTAACTGCAACCAGATTCTTATGACCCTGTCCGCCGCCCTTCCACATCTCTCCAAGCGCTGCAACATTGGCATCGTTTCCGCCTTCCACACGCATCCCGTCAAGAAGCCCTGTAAGCTCATCTTTCAGATTAAATTGCCCCCATCCGAGGTTGACCGCTTTATGTACGACTCCGTTTCCGTCCACCGGACCGGGCACGCCCACACCTACGCCGGCAACATCGTCTTTTGCAATATTTTTCTGAACCATCTTCGTTTTAATATCTGCTGCAATATCCGGAAGAATATTCTTTCCGCCATCTTCCGTTCTGGTAGGAATCTCCCATTTATCAAGAACATTGCCGTTTATATCAAACAATCCCAACTTCACGGTTGTACCGCCCACATCTACTCCAAATACATAACCCGCCATAATTAATTATCCTCCTCTTCTTCTTCACGTCTCCTTGCAAGAGATTTCTGAACACGCTGATATAATTCCTGTGCCGCATTGTATCCCATTTTTTTCTCACGATGGTTAACTGCCGCCGATTCACAGATAATCGCCAGACTCCGCCCCGGTCTGATCGGAATATTGTGGCAGACGATTTTATTTCCAAGATATTCTATATACTCTTCTTCCAGACCCATGCGGTCGTATTCTTTATCTTTATCCCAATCTTCCAAATGTATTACTAAATCAATTGATTGTGTATCTTTTACGCTGGAAGCTCCGAAAAGGGCCTTTACATTTACGATTCCGATACCTCGGAGTTCTATAAAATGTTTGGTAACATCAGGTGCAGAACCTACAAGCGTATCGTCACTTACTCTCCGTAATTCTACTACATCATCCGTGATCAGACGATGACCTCTTTTAATAAGTTCAAGCGCCGCCTCTGATTTACCGATACCGCTTTCACCGGTAATCAGAACGCCTTCTCCATATACATCTACTAAAACGCCATGTATGGAAATGCATGGTGCCAGCTGAACATTAAGCCATCTGATAACCTCCGCCATACATGCAGAAGTTGCCTTTTTGCTCATCAAAAGCGGGACTCCATATTTTATCGCAACTTTTCTAAACAAATCATTGGGCTGAAGCTCCCTGCAGAAAATAATACCCGGAATCGGATTGTTCAACAGTTTCTCATATATTTCCAACTGTACTTTTTCATCCAACCCATTCATATAAGAATATTCTACATAACCGATTATCTGCAGACGGGTCGCTTCAAAATGTTCAAAATACCCTGCAAGCTGTAATGCCGGTCTGTTTATATCCGGCTGTGCAATCTTAATCTTGGAAATATCAATTTCCGGCGTCAGGTTCTCCCAATTCATTTTCTCAATTACTTTTGATAAACTTATATTTGACATAGCCCCCACTCCTTCTCTCCATGCTTTATATAGTTTAACACAATAAATCCCCAATATCAATCAATGCTGTCGGTATGAAAAAAATCATAAACCTGTCTGGCTATATGCTCCGGTATTTCCGGAACTTCGCATAATTTCTCAATTTCGGCATTCTTAATTTCCTCAATGGATTTAAAATGCTTCATCAACGCTTTCCTTCTCGCCGGGCCGATGCCCGGAATATCATCCAGCATTGATTTTACCTGCGCTTTGGAACGCAGCGAGCGATGATATTCTATCGCAAACCGATGCGCTTCATCCTGTATACGTGTAATCAGCTTAAATCCTTCGGAATGAGTATCTATAGGTATTTCTATGTTATTGTAATAAAGTCCCCTTGTTCTATGGTTATCGTCCTTAACCATTCCACATACCGGAATGTCAATACGCAGTTCTTCAAGCACTTGCAGCGCTATATTAACCTGACCCTTGCCTCCGTCCATCAGCAGCAGGTCCGGAAACTTCGTAAAGCTGCCGTATTCTTTGTCAAGTTCTTTTTTTTCAAGTTCCTCTCTTTCTTCCATACCATGTATAAACCGTCTCGTAAGCACTTCTTTCATGCAGGCATAATCATCCGGACCGGATACTGACTGGATTTTAAACTTCCGATAATCACTGCGTTTCGGTTTTCCCTTTTCATAGACCACCATAGAACCCACGTTAGCAAATCCGCTTATATTGGAAATATCAAAAGCCTCCATCCGGTAGATTGACTCCATTCCGAGAAGTCCCGCAATCTCGCGCACCGCTCCGATGGTACGACCTTCTTCCCTCTTAATCCGTTCTTTATCCCTGCTTAAAACGAGCTGCGCATTCTGAGCCGCAAGTTCCACTAATTTCTCTTTGCTTCCCTTCTTAGGTACGCGCAGATATACCCTGCGTCCCTTTTTTGTGCTAAGCCATTTTTCCAGGATTTCAATATCCGATATTTCTTCCTGCAGCATAAGCTCTCTTGGAATAAAAGGAGTTCCGGCATAAAACTGTTTTACAAAGTCCAATAATATCTGGGCATTATCATACCCCGACACATGAGTCATATAAAAATGTTCCCGCCCGATTAACTTTCCGTCTCTTACAAAAAAAACCTGAACTACTGCATCGTTCTCATCCTTTGCAAGCGCTATGATATCCTTATCCTCTCCGTCGCTGTCGGTTATCTTCTGTTTCTGTGCTACGCTGCTTACATTGTTATATAAATCCCTGTAACGAATCGCTTCTTCAAACTCAAGCTTCTCAGACGCTTCATTCATTTTTTGCTCAAGTTCCTGCAAAATGGGCTTGTAGTTTCCATTCAGGAAATCCAACGCCTGCTCTACACGTTCTCTGTATTCTTCCTTACTGATATATCCCTGACAGGGCGCAAGACACTGCTTAATGTGATAATTCAGGCAGGGCCGCTCTATACCGATATCTCTTGGCAGCTTGCGGTTACAGGTTCTTATCTGATACAGCTTGTTCATCAGCTCTATTGTGTCCTTCACTGCCGCGGCGCTCGTATATGGACCAAAGTATTTACTTCTGTCATTTTTTCTTTTATCAGTGAAATTCTGCATGTCCCGTGAGAATAAAATCCTCGGATAATCCTCTCCCATAGTAACTTTGATATATGGATAGGTCTTATCATCCTTCAGCATGGTATTATACTTAGGGCTGTGCTCTTTTATCAGATTATTTTCCAGAACAAGAGCTTCAAGCTCTGAGTCCGTTACAATATATTCAAACCGCGCAATCTGCTTCACCATTATATCTATTTGTGGACCACGTCCTACGATTTTGCGAAAATAAGAGCGCACTCTGTTATGCAGATTGACAGCTTTTCCCACATAGATGATTGTGTCATCTGCATCATGCATAATATATACTCCGGGACTGTTAGGGAGTTTTCTTAATTCCTCTGTTACATCGAACATCATAACCCTCATTTTTGAAATATACGCCATTTGACGCACACACAAGGCAAAGTCCGCCGGGACTTTGCCTTTTCGCCTGCTCTATTTACTTACGTTATCTGATTCGTCTGTATTCGGCTGTTCCCGCTGCATCTGCAGTTGCTCCTGAACCTCAGACTGTCCCTGCTGCATCTGTGGCTGCTCCTGAACCTCCGGCTGCCCCTGCTGCATCTGTGGCTGCTCCTGAACCTCCGGCTGTCCCTGCTGTATCTGCTGCTGCATCGACAGGTTATCGGTCTCTTGTACAAGCGTCTGTGAAAAGTTTCCTAAATTACCGCTGTTTTGCATTGGCTCCTGCATAGGATTGGCATGGGAAAATATTCCTTCATTCGGACGCCTCTCTTCCTGTGCCCTGAATGCCCCCTGTTGCTCCTGCCTCAGGTTATCCATGTAGGGCTGATACCCCATTGAATTTACCGGTTCATCTTTGGGCGTATTCTTAATCTCGGCTTTATTTTCTTTCTTTTCCTTCTTATCTTTATTGTCGCCGCTCTCTTCATCTTCTTTCGGTTCAGGAATTCCCTTCTCTTTCCGATAAATCTTCATGAATTCCTTACCGGTAATAGTCTCTTTTTCAATCAGATACGCAGCCAGCTTATCCATTAATTCTCTATTTGACTTAAGCAGTTTCTTCGCCTGCTTATAACTGTCGTGCAGCATCTTCATAACTTCCGTATCGATATCCGCTGCGGTCACATCCGAACATGTGAGGGAAGCGCTTCCATCCAGATACTGGCTCTCTACCGTAGCAAGTCCCATCAGTCCAAATTTCTTACTCATACCGAATCTGGTAATCATGTTACGTGCAATGCTTGTAGCCTGCTCTATATCATTAGCTGCTCCTGTCGTTACAGTGTCAAATACAATTTCCTCCGCAGCTCGTCCCGCAAGCAGACCTACCAGTCTGTCACGCAGCTCTGCTTCCGTATCCAGATATTTTTCCTCCTCAGGTACATGCATGACATAGCCAAGCGCACCCATGGTTCTCGGAACAATCGTAATTTTCTGCACCGGCTCCGAATTCTTTTGCAGGGCGCTTACAAGTGCATGTCCGACTTCATGGTAAGAAACAATCTTACGTTCTTCTTTACTCATAATGCGGTCTTTTTTCTCTTTTCCTACAAGCACCTGTTCTACCGCGTCAAAAAGGTCCTTCTGGCTGACGAATTCTCTTCCCATTTTGACTGCATTAATAGCAGCCTCGTTAATCATATTTGCAAGGTCGGAACCAACAGCGCCCGAAGTAGCGAGTGCAATTTCATCCAAATCCACAGTCTCATCCATCAATACATCCTTGGAATGAACCTTCAATATTTCGACACGCCCTTTTAAATCAGGCTTATCCACTATAATTCTTCTATCAAAACGTCCCGGGCGCAGCAAGGCCTTATCCAATATTTCAGGACGGTTGGTCGCTGCCAGAATAATAATTCCCTTCTTTCCATCGAAACCATCCATCTCGGAAAGCAGCTGATTCAAAGTCTGCTCACGCTCTTCATTTCCGCCGCCGTATTTTGAATCACGGCTTCTTCCTATTGCATCAATTTCATCGATAAATACGATACACGGCGCGTTTTTCTCTGCTTCTTTAAACAAGTCCCTGACACGGGAAGCTCCGACACCTACATACAGTTCAATAAAATCAGAGCCGGACAGAGAAAAGAACGGCACATGCGCTTCTCCTGCCACCGCTTTTGCAAGCAATGTTTTACCTGTTCCGGGAGGCCCGACTAAAAGCGCTCCTTTAGGCAGTCTCGCTCCTATCTTGGAATATTTTCCGGGATTGTGCAGGAAATCTACCACCTCTACAAGTGATTCTTTAGCCTCATCTTCTCCTGCCACATCCTGAAAAGTTATCCCTGTCTCTTTTTGTACATATACCTTAGCATTACTCTTGCCAACCCCCATAGGACCTCCATTGCCCATCTTACGGAACAGAAGGCTGAGCAGTCCCCACATTAACAGGACAGGTAAGATATAGTATAACAAAATAGTAATTATTATACTTGAACTGTCTGATACCTGCCTTTTTACCTCTATACCTTTCTGCAGCAGCCTCGCAGTCAGCGTTTCGTCGTCCTCCATTTTTCCGGTATAGTAGGTTGTAGTCGGGGTATAGTATGACAAAATTGAAATTGTCTGTCCATTCGCAACAGGATAAATGATAATTCTGTCGGAATCTACCACCACGCTTTTAATTTCATTCTTATTTATCATATCTATGAATTCATTATAACTGATTTCCTGATTCGTTGAACCGGACATGAACTTCATAAACATGCTGATGCTGAACAAAGTAATCAACGCCGCGATAAGGAGTATTATCAGACTTTGCTTTTTGGGGTTATTCCCATTATTTCCCGGACCACCTGAGCCGCCGTTATTCTCCGGCCCACGGTTCTGATTGTTACCATTATTATAATTACCATCATATTGGTTAAGGTTGTTATCCATTTACGGAGATGTCCTCGCTTTCTAATAGATGCGTCAGCCAGTGTACTCTTCGGCTGCTTCTATTTTTCATCTATTCCTATTATAGGGAACACTATTTTATAAATCAATAAGAGAATTGTGAAATTATAGACACAAGTATAAAAGATTTCTAAAGATTTTTCACAAATTTTTGCAATTTCAGTAGATTTTTCCTATGTACACATTGTATAATAGAAAAATAGATTTTCAGGTTGAGGAAGGAGCATGGGCATTAAAATGGCAGTAAAGTATGTATTCGTAACAGGCGGTGTTGTTTCCGGTCTAGGTAAGGGAATTACAGCCGCATCTTTGGGAAGATTGTTAAAGGCGCGTGGCTACAAAGTAACCATGCAGAAATTTGATCCCTATATTAATATTGACCCCGGAACCATGAATCCTATTCAGCATGGAGAAGTTTTTGTTACGGAAGACGGTACGGAAACCGATTTGGACTTAGGCCATTATGAAAGATTCATTGATGAAAATCTGGACAAGAATTCTAATGTGACGACAGGTAAAGTATACTGGTCTGTCTTACAGAAGGAACGCCGCGGCGACTATGGCGGCGGAACCGTTCAGGTCATTCCTCATATTACCAATGAAATCAAAAGCCGTTTCTACCGCAATTTTGTCGATGAAGAAACCAGAATTGCCATTATTGAGGTAGGAGGTACTGTGGGTGATATTGAAAGCCAGCCTTTCCTTGAATCTATCCGCCAGTTTCAGCATGAAGTCGGCAGTGAAAATGCGATCCTGATTCATGTTACACTTATTCCTTATCTGAGGGCTTCTCAGGAAATGAAGACCAAGCCCACGCAGGCAAGCGTTAAAGAATTACAGGGAATGGGTATCCGTCCTGATATAATAGTATGCCGCAGCGAATATCCTCTGGAACAGGCATTAAAGGACAAGATAGCATTATTCTGTAATGTTCCGAGCAATCATGTATTACAGAATCTGGATGTGGAATATTTATATGAGGCACCGCTCACAATGGAAAAGGAACATCTGGCCCAGGTAGCCTGTGAATGTCTTAATCTGGAATGTCCTGAACCTGACCTTACCGACTGGATAGCTATGGTAGATTCTTTAAGGACGCCTACCGATGAGGTTACAGTCGCCCTGGTAGGCAAATATACACAGCTTCATGACGCATACATAAGCGTAGTGGAGGCATTAAAACATGGAGGAATTTCCAATCGCTGTGTTGTCAATATTAAGTGGGTAGACTCCGAAACCGTTACACCGGATAATGTAGCAGACATCTTAGGTGATGTAAACGGGCTTCTGGTTCCCGGAGGTTTTGGTGACAGAGGCATTGAAGGAATGATTCATTCTATTCAATATGCGAGAGAGCACAAAATCCCTTATCTAGGTCTGTGTCTCGGAATGCAGTTATCCATTGTGGAATTTGCCAGGAATGTAATCGGTTATAACGACGCTCACAGTATAGAGCTAAATCCTTCTACGACGCATCCTGTAATTGCTCTGATGCCTGACCAGAACGGTGTGGAAGATATCGGCGGAACATTAAGACTTGGTTCATATCCATGTATTTTGAACGAAACTTCAAAAGCATATGAGCTATATGGAGAAAAAACCATAAACGAAAGGCACAGGCATCGCTACGAAGTCAACAATGATTACCGCAATGTTCTGACCGAATACGGTATGAAACTCTCAGGTCTTTCTCCGGACGGGCGCATTGTCGAAATGTGCGAACTGCCTGAGCATCCGTTCTTCCTTGCAACACAGGCGCATCCGGAATTAAAATCCAGACCGAACAGACCTCACCCGCTGTTCAGAGGATTTGTAAATGCAGCTTTGGAATACAAGAATAAAAATAAATAATTTTAAGGACGTCCCGCAAAAGCGTGGCGTCCTTTTTTAAATTATATAGCTTTACTAACTATCCCGCAATAGAATTTCCGGTATATAACTGATAATATTTACCCTTCGCTTCAATCAGCTCATCATGAGTACCGCGCTCAATAATCTTTCCATGTTCAAGCACCATGATACAATCGCTGTTTCTTACCGTAGACAATCTATGGGCAATCACAAAAGTCGTTCTTCCCTTCATAAGCTTATCCATACCATCCTGCACAATCTTTTCGGTACGGGTATCGATTGAGCTTGTTGCTTCGTCCAGTATAAGTGCAGGAGGATTGGCAATCGCCGCCCTTGCTATTGCAAGAAGCTGTCTTTGTCCCTGACTTAAATTAGCTCCGTCTCCAGTCAGAAGTGTATTGTAACCTGCCGGAAGCCGTTCTATAAACTCATGTGCGTTAGCAAGTTTTGCTGCTGCTATAACCTCCTCATCCGTAGCGTCCAGCTTTCCATAACGGATATTTTCCATTACAGTAGCAGTAAACAGATGCGTATCCTGCAGAACTATACCCAGCGAACGCCGAAGCTCCGCCTTCTTAATCTTATTTATATTAATGGAATCATACCGTATCTTACCATCCTGTATGTCATAAAAACGGTTAATCAGATTGGTAATCGTAGTTTTACCGGCTCCTGTCGAACCAACGAATGCAATCTTCTGTCCGGGCTTGGCATACATTACGATATTATGAAGTATCATCTTATCATCCGTATATCCGAAATCCACATCATCAAACTCAACCATGCCTTCCAGCTTCTGGTATGTCGTCGTATTACTGTCTTTATGGAAATGTTTCCATGCCCACATACCGGTATGCTCATCCGTTTCGACAATTTCTCCGTTTACCTCTTTTGCATTGACAAGGGTAACATATCCGTCATCTACTTCCGGAGTTTCATCCATCAGCTTAAATACTCTGTCTGCTCCTGCAAGCGCCATGACAATAGAGTTAAACTGCATACTTACCTGATTAATCGGCATATTGAAGCTCCTGTTAAAAGTCAGAAAGCTTGCCAGCTTACCAAGAGTCAGACCGCCGACATTTCCGATCGCCAATGCTCCTCCGACCATTGCACACACTACATAACTTAAGTTTCCAAGCTGTGCGTTAATAGGTCCAAGCATATTTCCAAACTGGTTCGCATTATAAGCATTGTCAAACAGCTCGTCGTTTAATTCATTAAAGCGCCTGATGCTTTCCTCTTCATGACAGAATACCTTTACAACCTTCTGTCCTTCCATCATTTCCTCTACATATCCGTTTACTGCACCTATTGCCTTTTGCTGTGACATGAAGTATCTTCCGGACAATCCGGTAGCTTTTTTAGTAACAAATAACACAAGCATTACCATTATCAGGGTTACCACGGTAAGCGGTACGCTTAATACAATCATACTGATAAAAACGCTGACAATTGTAATGGCGCTGTTAAGACATTGCGGTATACTCTGGCTTATCATCTGCCTCAGCGTATCAATATCATTGGTATAGCAGGACATGATATCACCATGCGCATGGGTATCAAAATATTTTATAGGAAGGGTTTCCATATTATTGAACATATCGTTTCTGATATTTCTCATTGTTCCCTGACTGACATTTATCATAATACGATTATATGCATAGGATGACGCCGCTCCCAGAGCATAAAAACATGCAACTCTCATAATCGCCTGTGCAAGCCCCGAAAAATCAGGATTATCACTGCCAAGCAACGGAACAATATATCCGTCAATCAAAGTCTGCGTAAACAAAGTTCCCTGTATATTGCAGAGTACTCCCGCAAAAATACAAATTACTACTATAATTACATGCGGCGTGTAATTTTTTAATACATATCCCATCAGACGCTTAAAAAGTTTTCCCGGATTTTCAATCTTAGGCCTAGCGCCTCTTGGTCCTCTTCCCATTGGTCCCGGCATTACAGGTCACCTCCATTCTGATCGAAGTCAGCATTTCCACCGGTCTGCGACTCAAATACTTCGCGGTATATCGGACTTGTTTCCAGCAGTTCAGCATGTGTGCCAAACGCAGTCACTTCACCGTTGTCCATGACAATGATCCTGTCTGCATTCTGTACACTGCTGACTCTCTGTGCAATTATCAGCTTTGTTGTATCGGGTATCTCTTCTGCAAACGCTTTTCTGATTTTTGCATCTGTAGCGGTATCGACCGCGCTTGTACTGTCATCCAGTATCAATATCTTAGGTTTTTTCAAAAGTGCCCTTGCTATACAAAGCCTCTGCTTCTGACCACCTGAAACATTGGTTCCGCCCTGCTCTATATGAGTGTTATACTTTTCGGGCATATTCTGTATAAACTCATCCGCGCAGGCAAGCTTACACGCCCTTATACATTCTTCTTCCGTAGCTTCCTTATCCCCCCATCTTAAGTTTTCAAGGATAGTTCCGCTAAACAGGACATTCTTCTGCAATACGACGGATACCTGATTCCTCAGTGCCTCCATATCATATTTTCTGACATCAAGACCTCCTACCAGAATCTCACCCGAAGTTACATCATAGAGACGGCTTATCAGGTTGACAAGGCTTGATTTCGCGCTTCCCGTACCGCCGATAATTCCGATTGTTTCACCGGACTTTATATCAAGATTAATATTCTTTAACACCGGCTTTCCTGACTTATTGTAAGCAAAATCGACATTTCTGAAGCTTATGCTTCCATCCTTTACTTCAAATACCGGATTTTCGGGATTGTGAAGATCTGACTTTTCTTCCAATACTTCTGCAATACGTTTTGCACTCGCATAGCTCATGGTCAGCATTACGAAAATCATGGATATCATCATTAGATTCATAAGTATGTTCATGCAATATGTAAGCAGACTCATCATTTCGCCGGTAGTCAGCCCTCCGGCAACGATCATTTTGGCTCCGAACCATGAAATCAATAATATACAGGTATACACGGTAGCCTGCATCAGCGGCATATTCATAACTACCAGTTTTTCCGCACGCAGAAACATATTATAAATATTGCTGTTTGCCTTTTGGAATTTATCGGTTTCATAGTCTTCCCGCACATATGCCTTAACTACCCGGATTGCAGATACGTTTTCCTGTACGCTTGAGTTAAGTTCGTCATATTTTTCAAATACCTGCCGGAAATGTTTCGTAGCTCTTGGTATTATCATTGAAATGCAGCAGGCAAGGAACACGACTGCAACAAGATAAATAGACGCAAGTCTGGCATTAATAGTGAACGCCATTACCATAGCAATAATCATGGATGCCGGTGCGCGCATCGCCATTCTGAGTATCATCTGATAAGAATTCTGCATATTGGTCACATCAGTTGTAAGTCTCGTAATCAGACTTGATGTAGAATATTTATCAATGTTTGAAAACGAATAAGTCTGAATGTTTTCAAACATTGCTTTTCTTAAGTTTCTGGCAAAGCCTGTTGATGCTCTTGCTCCATACTTTGCTCCCATAATTCCGCCCCACAGCCCAATCAGCGCTGTTATGACCATAAGCGCTCCGATTGTATATATGTGCTTCATATTTCCCATATTCACACCGTCGTCAATTATGGAAGCCATCAACATAGGAATAATCATTTCCATTATGACTTCCACGATCATGAAAATAGGTGTAAGAATGGAATCCTTTTTAAACTCCTTTATTTGTGCACCTAACACTTTTAGCATATTTTCACCCTTTCCGCCTACAAATAGTACTCATTACATTTTATCCCTCGTCAGATTAATATGCAATAAATATTCTATAAATTTTTACCGGCTTCATACCATATCCGGTACATTGCTTCGGCTTTATAATAATGCTTTTCAACCCAATTCATTTATGATACAATAAGCTCAGGCTAAGCGGACAAATATATCTTTAGATGGATAATCCAGGAGGATTCCTATGAAAAAAACTGTAAAATGCGCAGCATTATTGCTTATTATGATTGCACTTATATCCACTCTCACTGCATGCGGGAAAAAAGACGGCGGCACGCTTACATTCGGTACAAGTTCAGACTTTCCGCCTTTCGAATTTATAACTGACAACGGTATAATCGACCAATATGACGGTATTGATATAGCTATTGCCAAACAGATTGCAGATGAAAGCGGTATGACGGCCACCATTGTTGATATGGAATTCGAAGCTCTGTTAGACGCGCTGCAGAACGATCAGATTGATGTGGTAATCGCCGGTATGACTGTGTCAGACGAAAGGTTGGAACAAGCTGATTTTTCCATACCTTACTATACTGCCACCCAAGTTATGATTGTAAAGGAAGATTCCAGAATATTCACGGCTTCCGACATTAAGGATAAGAGAATCTGCGTAATACAGGGCTACACCGGGGAAAGCTGCTTAAGCAACATGGGTTATTTTTATGCATCATACCCAAGCGGAACAGATGTCATTACGAAACTGTTAAACGGCGATTGCGACGTGTTTGTAATCGATTCAGTGACTGCCAGGAAGTATGTGCAGGATAATCCCGGACTTAAGATTGTAGAAGACCCTGATGCTTTTGAGTCTGAGGAATATGCTATTGCGGTTAAGAAAGGGAACACAGAGCTGCTCGACAAGATTAATACGATAATAGAAGCCAGAATTGAAGACGGCACAATTGCAGATCTGGGTATTAAATATACAGGGGCTGATTCAGAATAAAAACAGTTTCGCAAGGTACGAACATAGGAAGTATAAACAAACACGGGGCTCGTCGCAAGCGTAATCGCTCCGTGTTTGTTTATACTTCCTATGTTCTGGTTATTGAGAGAAAAGTTCGTAATTATTCTGTTACACATAATACTGTGCCTGGGCATTCCAGAGTTCGTAGTATTTGCCGGATGTGTCTGTAACGAGTTGGTCGTGGCTTCCCTGTTGTACGATTTCTCCGTCATGGAATACCAGTATTTTGTCGGCAAGACGGCAGGACGACAGGCGGTGGCTGATATAGATTGCCGTCTTATCTTCAACGATTTCATTGAACTTGGAGTACACTTCCGCCTCAGCAATCGGGTCCAGCGCGGCGGTGGGTTCATCCAGAATGATGTAAGGAGCATCCTTATACAGCGCCCGCGCAAGAGCAACCTTCTGCGCTTCACCTCCTGAGATTTCCACGCCGTCATTTTGATAAGCAAACCCCAGCGGCGTATCCAGTCCGCGTTCCGTTTCGGAAAACTTATCCCCAACTCCTACCTTCTTAAGGCATGACCACACTTTTTCGGCATCGTAATCCTGTTTGGCGGAGACATTTTCTCCTAGAGAAAACGCAAAGGTAAAGTAGTCCTGAAAAACTACTGAGAACAGTTTTACATACTCATCATAATTATATTTTGAGATATCTATACCTTTTAACAGAATCTGTCCCTCGGTCGGGTCATAGAGACGGCATAAGAGTTTGACAAATGTCGTCTTACCGCTTCCGTTCATACCGACGAACGCCAGCCGCTCACCGATACGGAATTTGAAGGACACATTTTTCAGGGCGTAAGTATCCGAACCGGGATATCGGAAACTTACATTTCGGAACTCAATCTCAAATTTATTGTCCTCCCGCTTCTCAACCGACAGTGTGCCGCGATACATATCATCAGGCAAATCCAGGTAGCGATATAGCTCAATAAGATAATCATTATTCTGGCGAAGGCTGCTGATACTGCCCCCAAGATCAGATACCGCTCTCAAAAATCTGTCTACAGCACCTGTATATAGAAAAAAGTTACCGACTCCGAAGGTTCCGATATAGGCTTTTGCGCCGATATAGAGGTACAGTACAAGGTTCGTCACGGTCTCCAGCGTCCTGTCGATAAAAGAGCGCATTGCTGAGATTTTAAGAGTCTTCCACATAATTTCGTCATTATAATCAATCAATGTCTGGCGGCATCTTTCAATACACAGCTCGGCTGCACCTAATACGATTACGTCAGCATCACATTCCGCGTATTTCTTGCAACGGGAATAGCGGAGGTTGAATGAACTCCATAGTTTCGTACGTTTTGGTTCAAGTCGATAGATACTGATCATCTTAGCCGCAATGTTGCTTCCAATCAGCGCCAGAAGCACAAGCGCGGACAGTGGATGGTTTACGAAGGCAGGAAATCCCGTAAGCGTTACATTGGACATGGTCCTGAACAATGACATCGTAAGAGATACCGAAAAAATTATATTGGCAATTGCGCCGAATAATGTCTCATATGACCAGCGCAGTACACGAAGTCCATGCCCACCGAAATTAGAAAAATTGCGGATTTTCTGGCGGAGCAGAGCGGTATCAGGAGCTTCCAAATGTTTGTACTGCATACGGCACCCAATCTTTAGCATGTACAGTTCATTTAAATCAAAATTAATGTTCTCCGTCTCCTCCTTCCTGCAGTAGATCAGATGCAAAGCAACGTTCAAAAGCAGCTGCCCCGTGACCGTGACAAGTGCCAGCACGAACAATGTCCGAAGGGATGCTCCTGCGATAAGCTGATTGATTATCTCCGCAGACAGATAGAGCGTAAAATACGGCGCAAACTGTTGCGCAATAGAATTTACAGTTATCCAAATGATGTTCTGGGGACAGACTTCATATAATACCTTATACCCCCGCAGGATCAGGCCGAGATCGGTCTTAAGACTCCTATGACTCTTCTTGTTCGTCATGTAAGTCCCCTCCTTCCTTGTAATACTTGCTCTGAATATCAAACAATTCACGGTATCTTCCTCCCAGAGCCATCAGTTCCTCATGCGTCCCACTCTCAACAAGGCGTGCCCCGTCCAAAAGATAGATCCGGTCGCAGAAGCGCGTGGAAGCAAGACGGTGGCTGATAAATACCGAAGTTGCCCGGCTAGTCAGTTCCCGATAGCTCTGATACATGCGGTCCTCTGCTATCGCGTCCAACGCAGCAGTCGGCTCATCCAGAATGAGGATGCAGGCATCGCGATAAATGGCACGCGCAAGCAGAAGCTTTTGCATTTCTCCGCCGGAAAAATTGACCGCATCCGCGTCGTACTGCTTATTTACCGGACTGTCGATTCCTTTGGGAAGGGCACTGATTTTATCTGCGATTCCCGCTTTTTCCAGACAAAGCATGAGCCGCGCTTCGTCAATCTCGCTCCGGTCTCGAAACGCCACATTTTCCGCTATGGTCGTAGGCAATATCGTATAGCTCTGGGGCACGATGGAGAACAGAGTATAAAGCTCGTCCCTATTGTACTCGCTCAGCAGGTGCCCATCTATGAGAATTTCTCCCTCGTCAGGCAGAAGCAATCCGCACATCAGTCTTGCGAGCGTGGTTTTTCCTGCTCCGTTGAGTCCCACAAGCGATATGTTCTCTCCGGCGGCTATCCGAAAGGAAATATCCTGAAGCACCGGCTGTTCCCCTTTCGGATATTTATAGCTGACATTCCGGAACTCAATGGAAAGCGGACGGTCTTTCGGGACAGGAATACCGTCTGCGTGGTTCATCCTGTTATAATTTTCATCAAGATATACAATACAGTCCGAGGTACCAAGCGCGGCCTCGTGGGCGGTTCCGATGTACTGCACGATTCCGTCAATAAATGAGGAAAGCCTTGCAATCGCGTTAAAATACAGAACAAACTCCGCTGATGTGAGATTTCCGTGGACCGCATTCCGGATCAGGAACAGATATGCGCATGCATCCCGCAGGAAGCCGACTCCGAAGCTCACATAGGAGGACAGGCTACGGTTTTTCTGCTGGTGCCGGAACAGCATGATATGTTCGCGGATTACAGTGCGGATTTTATCATCAAGAAAGGGTGTGAACTCGTATAACCTGATATCTTTTGCTGCCTTAGGCTCGTTTGACAAATGCCAGGAAAGATAAGTCATTTTCTGGGAGTTTGCAATTCGCTCGTCACGCTCCTCATGATCCCGGTCCTGCTGATAGCGGCGCGGAATCAGGGTAATGAGCGAGCCGGCCACAAGCAGTAGAAGAACCCAGGGACTGAGTGTTGAAATCACTGAACCAAACAGCACAAAGCACAGTACATTAGCTGCCATATCGGAAAATCTGATGATAAAACGTCCCGGGCTTCCAGCCCCATTATTACCCAAAACCGCACTTGCCCTTTGGTAAATCTTTAAATATTCCGTATCATAGTTCAAAAAGTAATCCTTTTGCAAGCCAGCCTTTGTCCGTTCCCAGTTGAAACGATTGGCATTGCGAGTCTCTGCCTGCCCCCTTACCTGATAGATAAAGTCCTGCACCAGATTAAAGAAAAGCGTTGCGCATAGTAAGACTGTGATAATCAATGCGATTTTATTAAAATCTTCATTTGTCTGAAGACCGTCCAAAATAATGGAAGGCGTGTAGAGTCCGAGCGCATATAGAATCACGGAAAGCGGAATTACAGCCGCCGATGACCAAACCAGGCTTTTGTCCCACTGCCACATTCGCGTGACAAGCCACTTTATGCAGTATGCCGTGCTGTATTTCGGCTTGCGCGCCGGTTCTTTTCCTTTACTTTTTTCTTTTTTCATTAAGTGTCCTCACTTTCCGATATGAATATAGATAATACAAAGCTATATTTCTATAACAGTTTAGCTATTGACCGCAATATGAATATTTACTGATGGAATTATGCCACATGAACTGTGGCAGTAATCAGATTTGGCACAAAAGACAGGTTACAGGCACGAAAAACAATCACAATCAGGAATATTCCATGATATTTTACAGCGGCAGAGTCACTTCTGTGGTATATCCGCCGTCTTCGCTTGCGCGGGTGAGATATCCGCCGTTTTTAGCAACCAGTGAATCCACCCGAATCAGACCAAAACCATGCTCGCTACCTTTGGATGAGAGAAACCGATTCCCTATTTTCTGCTGTTTCTTTCCGGCGGAATTAGTAAATGACATATAGAGCATAGCACCCTTTACATGAATATAGATATGCACGAAACGGTTTACAGTCTCCAGTTTAGAGCACGCTTCCATCGCATTGTCGAGAAGGTTCCCGATGATAATACAGAGATCCACATCAGGCACGGAAAGGGAGGCCGGGACCTGCGCCTCTGCCTCCACCTCAATTTGCTTGCTTTTCATCAGAGATATTTTGCTGTTCAGTATGGCGTCCGCCATCGTATTACCGGTCTTTAAGACAGTATCAATCTTTAGTATGGACTGATTTATTTCGTCCAGATAGCTTCTTGCCTTTTCATATTCGCCACTGTCAAGCTGTGCGGAAAGCGCCTGAATATGATTGTGCCAGTCATGCCTCCATCCGCGCATGGTGCGGTAAATATTTTCTATCTCTGCGTAGTGCTGTTCTACCAGAGCGTTCTGATATTCATTTAACTTTTTTTCTTTGCGTCCAAACATTATATCGACCTCAGATAGCGCATCATCGCTTTGTTAATTTCATCATACTGTCCCCGCCCAAGAGGGAGAGAAACCTGATTTTCGAGAAAAACTTCGCTTTTTGTAATCCGGCATATATGCCGAAAGCTGACGACAAAAGAACGGCTGCATCTGTAAAATCCCTCGTCCAGCTTCTCCAGAAGACCGGATACGGTCATCCGCACCCGGTACTGCGCCCGTTGCGTATTGATGAGCATATAGTGTCCCTGTGACTCCGCATAATAGATTTCATCAAAAAAGAGGCGGATTGTCTCACGTTCAGAGGAAACCAAAAGATAAGGCCGTTCCTCCTGAATTAAGTCTGACGCGCGACTAAGCACCTCTCCAAGTTTTTCGGGTTTGACCGGTTTCATCAGATAATGCAGCGCGGAAACCTCATACCCTTCCGCAATATAGTCTGGATAACCTGTGATAAACACGATCTGTACGCAGTCGTTTTGTGCGCGGATTTGCTTTGCGAGGTCAACACCGTTTAGTTCCCCCATCTCCACATCCAGAAGCAGTATATCGTAATCTTTATTTTCGGAATAATGAAACAAAAAGGACTCCGCTGATGGAAATGTCCTGATAGAAACAGGAATCCGCCCCTGCATTGCCCAATCATTTACCATACCGGTTATATATTGTAAATCGGTTTCGTTATCATCACATACAGCAATCGAAAGAGCCATAGCAGGCGGAAACTCCTTTCTTTTGGAATAGTGGATTTTCACGAGCATAACTATAGCAGAAAAACTGTATTAAATCAACAAATTTTATG
Source organism: uncultured Lachnospiraceae bacterium (assembly GCA_947178085.1). Next base: position 23,384 of record CAMWWS010000002.1, read on the forward strand.
TGATTAAAGGATTCACTTCCTTTTTAAGTAATAAAATCCATAAGCCGGTATAAAAATTTCATTCAGTTTCATTTCCCTGCCTGAAATCATATCTGCACACCCAGCGTCAGTTTCATTAACGCTTACTATTTTATCATATTCGCTGAAATTGAACAATCCGAGAATCTTATCTCCGTCAAAATATCTTCCCATGCACAGCACAGACTTATCGCCTGTTTCAACAGTCCATGTATCCGCATTTGATACAAACACCTTTTCAGACTTACGGATCTGCTCCAGCCGGTCCAGAGCATTGAATATTTTTCCTTCAATCGTATCCTGTTTTGAAGTATTCTCCGCAAGCGTCCAGTTCATTGCTCCGCGGTGAATATATCTTGAATCAGCCGCCTTGTTCGGATTTTCTTTGTATGTATAGTCATTGAACTGTCCGATTTCATCACCGCTGTAAAGTACCGGTATGCCCGACTGCATAAACATGTACGCATGAAGCATCACATCCAGCCTAATTGATTTTTCCATCATCTCGTCATCCTGATTGGAAGCAGCTTTTTCTATTCCGCACATGGAAGCGGTCGTTCCGCAGAATCTGGCGTCTCCTGTAACCGGATCTGCATTATATAATTCTCCTCGGCTGTTGCTTTCTCCCGCATGTCCTTGAAAATAATCATTAAGATATTTCTTATGAGAGCGTTCCTCAATCCCTTCCAGCCTCAGGGTGTCGTAATCGAGTCCCCAGCCAATATCATCATGGCAGCGCAGATAGTTCAAAAAAACATAATCCTTAGGCAGCGAATTAACGATGTCAAGCTGTCTTTTCAACAGCCGCATGTCTCTTGTCGCAACGGTATGCCAGGTCGTTGCCATAGTGGTAACATTATAAAGCATATGGCATTCCGGCTTTTCTACCGTTCCGAAGTAAGGTACTACTTTTGCAGGTTCCATGACCACCTCTCCAAGCAGAAGAACTCCCGGACAGACAATCTCGCTGATCATGCGCATCATGCGCACAATCGTATGAACCTGCGGCAGATTCCTGCAAGATGTATTCAGTTCTTTCCATATATAAGGAACAGCATCAATACGTATAATATCAATCCCTCTGTTTGCCAGATACAGAAAGTTGTACATCATCTCATTGAAAACTCTCGGGTTCTTATAGTTCAAATCCCATTGGTACGGATAAAAAGTAGTCATCACAAAGTGCCCGGCATCCGGAATCCATGTGAAATTGCCCGGCGCTGTCGTGGGAAACACCTGAGGTACTGTCTTTTCATAAAGGGATGGTATATAAGAATTATCAAAGAAAAAATAGCGGCTCATATATTCCCCATCGCCCTGTCTGGCTTTTATAGCCCATTCGTGGTCCTCCGAGGTGTGGTTCATGACAAAGTCCATGCAGACATTGATTCCCTTCTTATGGCAGGCGTTAGTCAAGGCTTCCAGTTCCTTCATGGAGCCTAAGTTTTCCTGCACCTTGCGGAAATCCGATACTGCATATCCTCCATCCGAGCGTCCCTCCGGTGTTTCCAGAAACGGCATTAAGTGTATATAATTCACATTGCACTTCTCGATGTAATCCAGCCTGGATTTCACGCCCTTCATGTTTCCGGCAAAATTATCAATGTAAAACATCATACCCAGCATGTCATTCTGCTTGTACCAGTCTTTACGTGATTCACGTTTGCAATCCATTGACTTTAACGTTTCCTTTCTTTCGGAAAAGAAGCTCATCATATTATCACATAGTTCGGCAAACATGGAACTGTTATCGTACAACTCCATATAGAGCCACCTGAGTTCGTCATGGTGCTTATCAAATCGTTCTTTATAGATTGCTGCTGCATCCTGAGGCTGTTTCGGATTTTTACTGTTTTTCTTCATTGCCATGCTCTCCTTATATATTCTTCTCTGCCCGATTCTCTATCTTGCTGCCAATTCTATCCGGTATGCCGGATACTCTTCCTTTTCAGCGGGCATGGGAATACCCGCTTCCATAAGCGCGGAGCCATAATATTTCTTACCGCTTGCTGTATCTTCATATATTGTATCCGGCTTCAGCCCTTTTAGTTTAACATAATTTACTGCCATATTACTATGATTTTCAAGTATTACTACATTTAAAAGCGCCTTGTCGCCGTTTTCTGATGTGAACAGCCATGCTGCATAGGGGTCTTCGCAGGGATTTGAAAGGCGGTAATAATTTCCTTCCCGAATCAACCCTTCATACTTCTTATATTGCACTATCTGCTCTTTTATTTCTTCTCTCTCTTCTTTAGTAAGCGTTTCAGGGTTAAGTTCATAGCCAAATATACCTCCCATAGCCACAACACCCCTCGTATGCAGGCTCACGCTTCGTCCTGTCTGGTGGTTAGGCACTGCCGATACATGAGACGCCATAGTGGAAACCGGATATAAGAAGGAAGTCCCATACTGTATCCGTATCCTGTCCAATGCATCCGTATTATCGCTGCACCATATCTGCGGAGTATAATACATCATTCCTGCATCAAATCTTCCGCCTCCGCCGCTGCAGCCTTCTATTAATATATCGGGGTATCTCTGCAGCAGCTTTTCCAGAAAATCATATACCCCCAGCACATAGCCATAGATAACCTTTCCCTGACTGTTCTCCATAGAGTATATGTCTGCAAGACTTCTGTTCATATCCCATTTTATATATTCTATATTTCCCTGGTCTAATACTCCGCATATGGAATCAAATATATAATTCCTCACATCTTCCCTTGAAAAATCAAGAACCAACTGATTTCTGGCAAGCACAGGCTTTCTTGAAGGAATTCGCAGCGCCCATTCCGGATGCTCTCTATAGAGACTGCTGTCCTCAGAAACCATCTCCGGTTCAATCCATATGCCAAACTTTACACCAAGTCCGTTTATTTTTTCAATCATTTCTCCCAATGTACAGCCCAATTTCCGTTTATTGACCTGCCAGTCGCCAAGTCCGCTGTTGTCGTCATCACGTTTCCCGAACCAGCCGTCATCCATGACAACCATATCTATCCCAAGCTCTACGGCATCTTTAGCCAGATTACAGATAGTCTCCCCATTAAAATCAAAGTACGCAGCCTCCCAGCTATTGATGAGCACAGGTCTTGTCTGATATTGATATTTTCCTCTGCATATATGCTCCCTGATACAGCGGTGAAACTGCATGGACAACTTTGCAAACCCTTGATCAGTGAAACCAAGAATCGTTTCCGGAATCACTAATGTCTCGTCCTTTTCCAGTGGATAATTGAACAGCTCGTTATGCAATCCCATCATCACCCTAGTCTGGTCGTACTGATCCTTCTCTGCCTCAAACAGGAAATTTCCACTGTAAACAAAAACCATGCCATAGCACTTTCCATAGTTTTCTGTCGTATCCTTCCCTGCAAGAATGGCTGCAGGATTGTACTGATGGCTTGAAGCCCCTCTGCGGCTCCCAATTGAATAACTTCCATGTTCAACAGCCCTGCGCTGAAGATTACGCTCCATTGTATGTCTTCCCCAGAAGCTTAATACATCATAATCCCCTGTCACAAAATCAAGGCATGCTGATGCCGCCTTTTCCACAACAATACTTCCGTTGCCACGATTGCTGATTATGGCGCTTCTTGTAATTATATCTTCCTTTTCCAAAACTCCATATAAAAGTTTCACCTGTACATTACTGACAGAATCCTCCAGAAGAATCTCCAAAGTCTGGGCCTCTTCGTCCGAAGCATAAACCGCAGGAAGCCCTTTTAATGAATATTTGCCATTTTCTATCTTATGACTTACATAACGTAAATCACAGCACTCTGATTCATCCGAATTACGGATAATCAGTGCACTGTTACGATAATCTCCAACACCCATTGCAGGATATTCCTGTGGCAGCACATCTAAAGAATAGGTTTTGTCACCGCCTGTATCATATGGATTTCCTGAAAATCCTCTGTCATAATATGTCAGCAGGTAATCCATGTTTCCGGATATTTTAGTTCCATAATACAGATGCAGGAGGAATCCATAATTATCCACTTTCATCTGATATGTCGAATGCTCTGTGTGTAATGTAAAAACTCGATTTTCATGCTGATAGTAAATTGCCATAGTTCCTCTTTCCATGCCCTATAACATTAGCTTTCTAATCCATATAACAGTGTACTGCATCACCCATATTTCGTCAAATGATGCAGTACACTAAAATCTTATATGATTATCAGGCACAATTATTATATCATTTCTATTTTACTGCTCCGTTTGTAACTCCGTTCAAAATCTGCTTCTGACAAATCATATAGAAAATCAGGATCGGTATCAGTGACAACAGGTAGGAAGCAAACGCCAGATTATAATTTGTTCCAAACTGTGACTGGAAATTTAACTGTGCCAGCGGCAGCGTGTTCTCTCCTGAACCCGCCATAATAATCAGAGGCGTCATAACATCATTCCATACTGCCAATGCCGTTATGACAGCTACCGTAGCATGCATGGGTCCCATTATCGGGAATATAATCTTCCAGTAAGTAGTCCATGTTGAAGCGCCGTCAACCCTTGCCGCTTCCTCCAGCGCCATAGGGATATTTACAAGATAACCCGAATACAACATAATATTCATTGGCATATAAAATACCACATAAAGAATGATAACGCCTACCCAGTTAGCCAATCCCAGCTCCGCTGTCTGCTTTGCCAGAGGCATCATCAAGATGGCAAATGGCACGAACATACCGCTTACTATAAAAAGATAAACAAAGCTGTAAAATTTGCTGTGTGCCTTATTCCTGCCCAGCGCATATCCCATAAGTGAATGAATGGCTATGGACAGCCCAACCGTAAGCACAGAAATCAGCAGACTGTTCCTTAAAGAATGCCAGAAGTTCGTTACTTCCATTGCTTCTCTAAAATTATCAAGACTCCATCTCTTGGGCAATGATAAAATACCGCTGATGCTGTTCGTCATTTCTGACGGTTGCTTAAATGCAATCACAATGGTCATATAGAGAGGAAATATAATCGTGGAGAGTCCAAGTATAAGCAGGACCAACACGAGCTTATTCGATTTACCGACTGTCGATGTATTTTTCATAGCTGCTCCTCCTTTGAACCGGAAAATTTCATCTGCGCAACAGAAATTATTACTATTACCATAAAGAATACTACCGCATTAGCGCTCTGGAATCCAAACTGTCCACCCGACATACCATTGTTGTAAATCAGATAGGAAATGGACTCCGTACTCTGCGCGGGGCCACCCTTTGTCAATGCCATGATCTGGTCAAATACCATCAGGAAGTTCTTTACACAAAGTACCATATTTATCGAGAAGAACGGAATGATTAACGGGAATGTCAGATATTTAAACTGCTTCCAGCCGGTGGCTCCGTCCAATCCTCCCGCTTCATATACATCCTCAGGTACCGTCTGCAGTCCTGAAATATAAATAATAGTGTTCATTGCAACCGCCTGCCATGCGCACACGATCATGACTCCAATCCATGCCTTGCTCGGACTTGACAGAATACTTGTGCCAAGAGCTTTTATTCCTGTCATATCCGCCAATGCAGGAACAATATATGTAAAGAAGTAGTTAAAGATATAACCAACAACCAGCGAACCCAGAATATTCGGTAAAAAGTATGCTCCTCTGAAAAATCCCTTTGCCCTGATTTTACTGTTTAACCCCAATGCCATAACCAGGCTGAGTACATTTACTACAATTGTAGTTACAACTGCCAGTTTAATTGTAAATAAATAAGATTTTCCCACACGTGCGTCAGAAAACAAATCTATATAGTTGCGAAAACCTACCCAGCTGTATTTACCAAAGCCTTTAAAATTTGTGAAGCTGTATATCACGCCGCGGATCAGTGGAATGGTATTAAAGCAGACAAACAAGGCAAGAATAGGTATCGTAATCATCAAAAATGTTCGTTGTCTATCATTTTTCATTGCAATCTCTCTCCTTCCTATTAGAATTAATGCGTCTTATCATATTCCTGTACCATACGGATGATATCTCTGTTATATCGCTGCCAGTTACTGTCAAAGTTAGAAAGGAATTTATCCGTATCCTTCTCCAGCAGGAAGGTCTGAAGCAGCGCATCTACAGACATTTCTGAAGGATAATAATGATCCTGATAATCCGTCATATTTCCTGCTTTAATAAATTCAAGCATTCCGTCCAGCATGGAGGCAAGCTCGAAGTCTCCGTTTTTACAGGGAACAGCCTTCTGATCATCAATATATTTTTGCAGATTTTCATATTCAAGAAGGAAATCAATAACCTCATATGCGGCTTCCTTATTTTTACACTCAGCCGTGACGCAGAATCCAAGATCAATTCCCGAATTCAGAGTTCTTTCCTCTTTCACATCGCTTGCCGGCATAACAAATGAATCAATATTGAGATCCGGATTAACTGACATAATATAAGGCGCTGCATAGCTTCCAATTGGATACATCGCCGCTTCACCTCTCGCAAAAGCGGTACATGCATCACTATATCCATATGCAAACGGGTCATTGGGTCCATACGGAAGCAGCTCTAAATATTTATCAGCCAATTCGCCATATTCTTTTGTAAATGTGGTCGCGCCTTTATTTACCTGTTTCGCCGTATCGGAAGGTGCAAGCTCTACAGCCATAGCGTTCCAAGGTGCCAGACATGTCCATGTATCTTTAAATCCGAAGTAGAAAGGTAAAATTCCTTCTGCTTTAATATCTTCACACAACTGTTTCAGTTCGCTCCATGTCTCGGGAATCTGCCAGCCATGTTCTGCGAACATATCCCTGTTGTAAAGAATTCCTGCTGCATTCGCTACATAAGGAATAATATAGGTTCCATCCGTAGGAACCAGTTCCAGCGATTCAGCAATATCCAGATATCCCTGATTAATATCCTTTAACCCTGAATAGTCCGAAATGTCCGCCAGAATTTCCGCATCAACAAAATAGGAATAATTGATATCTCCGCCAATACCTATAATATCCGGATAATCCTCCCTGATAAACCTGGTCTTTAAAATGGTCATTGCATCATTTGGAGAACTGATTGTCAATTGGATATCATCATGCGTTGCATTAAACTCATCTTCCACAGTCTTAAAGTAATTTGCCGCTTCCGGTTTATACTGGACAATCTCAATCTCGATTTTATCCGATGAAGCGCCACATCCCTGAAGAGGCAATACAGCTGTCATACAACACAATACCATTCCCAAGCACTTTAGCCGTTTTCCTTTCATAATATTTTTCCTTCGTAACCATTCAGTTCAGTTATATTTTTTGGTATAAACTGAATAGTTATCTCCTTTCCTTATTTTTTATAGTCACATAATAACATACCTTTATGCTATCATAAATACCGCTATTTTGTCTGTTTTATGCCTTTTTGCTATTTTTACACTATTTATTTGAAGTCATCTAGCATTTTGGTATATACTGTATCATATATATGCATTTGGGGGGATTAATATGAGTGAGGTTATCTTTTCCGTTTTTCCAAGTGAGAACTTTGTCGATCTGGGTCTGTATCAGTTTGGTTGGGAACAATGCGACCCGGCCCATTCCTTCGGCCCTGCTGCCAGAAATCACTATCTTTTTCACTACTGTCTTTCCGGCACAGGCACTCTTTTAGCTCAGAATAGCAAAAAAGAAAGCCTTTCCTACCAGATAAAAAGCGGACAGGGCTTTATGCTTTTTCCTAATCAGATATGTACATATATTGCAGACAAAGAACTGCCATGGGAATATGTCTGGCTGGAATTTGACGGACTGCGCGTAAAAGAAACCGTTGAATTATCCGGGCTTAACCCTGATCAGCCAATCTACAAGGCTCGTTATAAAGATATTTCCGAAACTATGAAAGAAGAAATGTTATATATAGTAAATCACAGGGAAGAATCTCCCTTTCATTTAATAGGACATCTCTATCTTTTTATTGACAGTCTTGTCCGTTCCTCTACTTCCGCCCAAATCAGCAAAGGCAACAGCCTTCGTGATTTCTACATAAAAGAGGCATTTTCATTTATCGAGCAAAACTTTCAAAACGATATCTCCGTAGAGGATATCGCCGCTTCCTGTGGCCTAAACCGCAGTTATTTCGGAAAAATATTCCATGAAAATATGGGAAAAACTCCACAGGAATTTCTCATATCCTACCGGATGACCAAGGCAGCCGAACTACTGAAACTTACAGGACTGTCCATAGCCGATATAGGAAATGCAGTCGGCTATCCTAACCAACTGCACTTTTCCAGAGCTTTTAAAAATGTATACAGTATTTCTCCGAGACAGTGGAGATATGAGAACGGCGGAGGGAAACAGGATTAATGCTTTGACACCTGTTTGTATGACATTCCGGGTAGATTTCATTACTCATTTTTAGTTATATCACTTCCAAAATATTTTTCCGAAATTTCAGCCAGCTCGCCCGACTCACGAAGTTCTTTTATCGCCTCGTTAATCGCCTCACGCAATGTTGCGGAATCCTCACCTTTCCTTACCGGAATGGAAACGAGTGAAGCATCATCGGTCAATGCTACAACCTTAAGCTTTGCATCAGAGTGTACGCTAAAATAGTCATAAACGGAAACCTCCGCATTCAGTGTTGCATCAGCTCTGCCTGACAAAACCATATCCATTGTCTGGTCCAAAGTATCCACACCAAGAACAGATGCTCCATATTCCTCAGCAAGATACATATACGTACTGTTGATACTGTTCGTTGTCGTCTTTCCAGCTAAGTCTTCAAATGAATTAATATCCGTGTTGTCTTCATTTACTACAAGTGCAGTACGGATATATGCATATGGTTCGGTAAAATCATATTTTTCAGAACGCTCATCGGTAACTTCCACACCGTTTACCATTATATCATATCTTCCCACTTCCAAACCGGCAAGAAGTCCATCCCATTCACCCTCAACAAATACAGCCTTAACGCCCAGTTTTTCTGCAATCTTCTCGGCAACCTCAGTATCAAAACCGACCAGTTTATCAGTCTCATCATGGTAAGTCCAAGGCGCCCATGTTCCTTCCATTGCCACTACGATTTCGCCTTTTTCCTGAATACGTCCAAGTAAATCCTTTTCCTGACTACCCGTGCTGCCCGCATTCTTTCCGCAGCCCGACAGTACTGTTATACTTGCTATAAGTGCTGCCATACATAATATTCTAATACTCTTTTTCATTTTTTCTCTCCCTTTTCTTTCTTTATTTATTAAATAACCTTGTGCCTTTTTCAGCTTATGTCTCCATGCGGAGAAATTCCTTAGTACGTTCACATTTTGGATTTTCAAAAAATTCTTTGGAATTTCCTTCCTCCACAATCACACCGCCTTCCATGAACATCACCTTATTGGATACATTTCTGGCAAATTCCATCTCATGGGTTACCACAAGCATCGTCATTCCCTCAGCGGCAAGCTGCTGCATTACATTCAATACCTCTCCCGTCAGCTCCGGGTCAAGCGCTGATGTGGGTTCGTCAAAAAATATAATTTCAGGGTCCGTTGCCAGCGCTCTTGCAATCGCAACTCTCTGCTGCTGCCCGCCCGACAAATGATGCGGATAGGCGTCATACTTATCGGAAAGCCCCACCTTGTCAAGCATTTTCCTACCGATTTCATCCGCCTGCTGCCTTGGCATCTTTCGCGCCACGATGAGTCCTTCCGTCACATTCTGCAACGCTGTCTTATTTAAAAACAAGTTATAATTCTGAAAAACAAATGCAGTCTTTCTACGGATTGCCGCTATGTCCTTTCTCCTGACTTTACCGAAGCTGTACTTTTCCCCATCGAAGGTCATAGTTCCGCGTTCTGCACTTTCCAGAAAATTTATACATCGAAGAAGTGTCGTTTTGCCCGAACCGCTGGGTCCTAAAATGGCAATGACATCGCCCTTATCCACTTTGACGTCAACGCCCTTCAGCACTTCTATATTATCAAATTTCTTGTGAATATCAAGTACTTCTAACATATTATTACCCCTGATTCTTTCTTATCCTGCTCTCCATTTCTATATGGCAAATCTACTCCCTATTTTTGATAACGGTTTAAATACTTCTCTCCTAAATTCTGCAGCCATGTAAGCACAGTGGAAAACAGTAGGTAAACCAGTGCAACTTCTATATATATCGCCATCGGTTCGTAGGTTCTCGCAACAATCCTCTGAGCCGCCATAAACATTTCCGCAACAGTAATGCAGGCAACTAATGATGTGTCCTTCACCATGGAAAGCAATGAATTTGATAAAGGCGGAAATGCCGTTCTCATTGCCTGCGGCAGGACGATTCTTCTGATAATCTGTATATATGACATTCCCACGCAGTATCCTGCCTCTATCTGACCTTTAGAAACAGATTCCAACGCCGCTCTTATGGTTTCAGCACAATATGCTCCTTCGTTTACTGCAAGCACAATTGCTGCGCAGACAAACGGGTCTATCAGATACCCCATTCCCGATATTCCGAAAAACACCACATAGAGCTGCACCAAAAGCGGAGTTCCCCTTATAATCCAGATATATACACGCGATATCTGCTTAAGTACCGCTACATTTGCAAACTGAATCAAAGCTACAACCGTTGCAATCACAAGTGCAAACGCAAAAGCAATGAATGTAAGCGGCAGTGTATATTTAAGCCCCGGTATAAGAATTTTGGGGAATGAATCTATTATGATGTTTATTAATCTTTCATTCACTACTATAACCATGCTCCTTTCTCATCCTGCGAGTTTGTGCCATCAAGCACAAACTTGCGGTTGAAAATTACTAATTTTCAACCTTATATCGTCCTTCGCATTCTTTTTATTACATTACTGATTCTTTATTTTATCCGGTATCCACTTCTTAATAATACGGTAGATATCCGTTAAATCGATGGGTTTAGACAGATAATCATTCATGCCTGCCTGTATATACTCATCACGCTGCTCCTGTGCCGTATTTCCGGTCAACGCGATAACAGGGACATTCTTATAATACGTACCTTCCAGCTTTCGAAGTTCCTTTACCGCCTCGCCTCCATCCATTACTGGCATCAGATGGT
>CAMWWS010000003.1 GCA_947178085.1 uncultured Lachnospiraceae bacterium
AATGATATAAGCAAAACATAATACAGCAGAAATCACAGTGCTTTTTTTCTTCCACAATTTTTTATGTTCTGCTAAAAACAGTTCCATACATTTTTCCTTCCTTTCTCATAGCTAAAATAAAATTAATTTCCTTTATAAAAAACGCTGCAAAAAATATAAAGGCAACAATCCATATACTAAAAGCGGACGCTTCATACAACCATTGTATATTTATTGCAAGCAATCCCCAGCAAACACAGGAGCCAAGCATTAAAACTATACATATTTGCATATTCTCTTTCCGGCTAAGCCGAATCATGCGTAACATAACGGACATACAAACTAAATATGGAACCAGACAGTATAAAATCATCCGGCTTATTTCACTGCATGAATTTTGAAGATATACCTCCAAAGAAATAAGAACCGTCATGCATACAAGGTTTGCAGCCCCCGCCAGAACCAGCTTTGCCAATACAATCTGCGCATTAGATGCCCTTGTAGCAGCTTCAATCTCACTCATTCCATAATACTGGCATCTGAACATATCCGGTATGACAGCCAGTACAAACAGCGGCATAAAAATCGGAAGATATTCAGGAACATCAGCTGCTGTAGAAATTGTCAGGCATGTGATACATAATACAACAGCCTGTAATCCAAAAATAGATATTCCCTCAAAGCGGAAAATATCCGATAAATACTGAACAAAACCTGTCCGCGGCTCTTTATGCTTCTTTTGCGCTAATTTCTGCTCCCTCATTATTTCGGTACATAATTTTATAGTTTCTTCAAGCCTGACGCCATTTTCGTCAGGATTCTTTTCAGCTTCCGTCCCCAGCTGCGCGGACTGCTGCAAATACTTATGCAAATACTTCTTTAAATCCCTATCTCCCATACCTCTGCTCCTTTCTCATAGCCGCTAATGCATTCCTGACCCTGCTTTGGGCTGTCCGCATATTGCATCCTGTTATTTCCGCAATCTCGGCGAAACTCAGCTGCTCGCCAAACCGCAGAATGACCGCTTCTCTTTGCTCCGATGATAAAACACTTAAAAGATATTGTATCTCCTCCTTATCGTCTATCCGGGATATCTCGTTACGCTCATTTACTATACTTTCTTCATCTTCAAGCGGATAAATCTTCTGTTTTCTGCTTTCATCTATGCACAACCGGTTCGCAATCATATATAAATAGGCTTTGAATTTTTGAGAGGTACGTCCTTTCTTTTTACCGTCATAATGCGGCAGATTCCTGAATAACTTAAGGAAAGTCTCCTGAGTCAAATCCTCCGCCTTTTCCAAGCCGGAACAATGCCATCTGCAATATCTGAATATGGAAGAATAATAGCGTCTGATCAGTTCTTCCGCCGCATTTTCGTTTCCAAGCTTTATCTGTTCAACCAATTCTTCATCGCTCACATTTCCGGCTCCTTTCTAATAATTTTGGAGTATATATATAATAACGATTGACTTCGCAAAATGATTCAAGAGTTTCAGATTTTTTTAATTTGTAGTATCATAGAATAAGAATCAACGAAATTCAGGAAGATTAAAGAAAACAAATTACAATGAAGGGGTAATGGTGAAATGATACTGAATACAGGCAGCAGAACGGATATCCCGGCTTTTTACAGCGACTGGTTTTATAACCGTATAAAAGAAGGCTACGTGCTTGTCCGCAATCCCTACAATCCGGCACAGGTCAGTAAATACATTCTGTCTCCTGAAATCATAGACATTATGGTATTCTGTACGAAAAATCCTTTCCCAATGCTTGAGCGGATTTCTTTGCTATCCGCATTTGATATGTTTTGGTTTGTGACGATCACTCCGTACGGAGAGGATATTGAGCCCTATGTACCGCCCGCAGAACAGGTTATGGAATCTTTTAAACAGCTCTCCGCATTGGTGGGAAAAAATCGGACAAGCTGGCGGTATGACCCCATTTTCATTACTGACAAGTATTCCGTTTATTATCATATAGAGAAGTTTCATAATATGGCAAAAGAACTTTCGGGATATACAGATCAATGCGTGGTGAGTTTTATAGATTTGTATGAAAAAACCTTGCGGAATTTTCACGGGGTTCGCAGTGTCACAGACAAAGAGCAGGAAAAACTGATAGCTGCCTTTTCCGAAACTGCAAAAGAGTTTGGCTTGCAGATACATTTATGCTGCGAAAATGCGGCGCTTGTTAGGGAAAATGTGGACGCTGACGGCTGCATGTCAAAGCCGGTGTTTGAGAAAGCCTTGGACTGTAAGCTTGATGTGCCGCAAAAGAAAACGGCAAGAAAGGAATGCTCCTGCCTGCTCGGAGCAGATATCGGCGCATACAACACTTGTGCTCACGGCTGTCTGTATTGTTATGCAAACTATGACAGGAAAACTGTTATAAAAAACATGAAATTACATAATAATACCTCCCCGCTTCTGATTGGGGAGGTATGTGAAAACGATGTTATAAAGCAGGCTGAACAAAAATCCTGGAAGAACGGGCAATTAGATATTTTCGACTTATAGTCAGACGGTTTACTTGCCGGTATATTCATTAACAATGGGAGGAATCTGGGATATCATATTGTCGATGTCCTCAAACATAGCGCTTTTTGTCGTTCCCATATTACTCGCTACGTTGATGTGTTTCATTACTTCCCGATACCGGTCTTTCATCCCATCAAAAAAGCTGCACACAGTATGAAGTTCCGATTTTGACTGTTCAATAACTTGAGCTATCTCCGTCTGTACTGATGTTGCGCCTTCCGCTGCCTGTGTGATATTGTCAAACATTTGATAGGTTTCATCTACTCTGGAAAGACTCTGCTTCAATGCCTGATTAGATGTCCGGATACTGGAACTGAGTTTATCCGTTCCCTGTTCCACATCATTGATGCTTGAATCCACCACTGCAACAAGATTTCTGATTTCATCTGACAGGTTTTTCACCTCACCGGCTACTACAGAAAATCCTTTTCCCAGTTCGCCTGCCCTTGCCGCCTCAATTGAGGCATTGAGCGAAAGAATATTGGTCTGGTCAGCTATGGAAGCTATTTTGCCTATACAGTCCTTAATTTCCTTTAATGCCGATTGGAATTCGTCGAAAGTGCTTTGCATTTCAACAAAATAAGACTCTACCATGGCAGAACTGTTTTTCAGTGCTTCCACTTCATCCTGCGCCTGAACCACGGAATTTGATATATTATCTTTTACGGCTGCAAACTGACCTGATACCTCATTAATATTAGAAAAGCTCTGTTCAAAATTCTGTAAAGTTCCCCTAAAATTTTCTGAATCCCTTAGTACATTTCCAAAAGATTTTCTCACCATGCTCAATTCATTCAGAGTATCTACTTCGCTTTGCACAAGCGCCTGCTGATATTCTTTCAGGCTTTCTGTTACATACAATACCGGATAGAGACTTTTTGTATTATTCTGGGATTTTTTATTTATTTTCATCTTCTTCCCTCCATTACTCAAATACAACGCAAGTCATTGACTGATTGACGAAGCGGTTGTTATAGTGCTCTCCATACCCGACCAGACCCGCATGATTGTTTAACGCGCTCATTTCATGCAGGTATTCCTCCATATAGTGATTTTCACTAAACAGCAGATATCTGAACAGGCAGTTCACGGAAAACACAGCCGAAATTTTAGGAAAATCTCTTTTGATTGTCCGAATAGTATCTCTTACAATCTCTTTATAATCTCCCAGTTCCAACATAATAAGCACATCCGAATCATTTACCTGACGATAGCATGTCAGAGCATTTCCATTTACTTCTTTAATCGATATGATACAAGTATCGTCTCCGTTGATTTTTCCAAAGGGATTCTTAAATGTCTGTGACTGTATTTCTTTTTCTGATATATGAAGAATATCCTGATAGACCTGTTTTGCTGGTCTTCCATTCAGCTGTCCTATTATGTATTTCGCCTTATCCGTCTTAGATGCTATGAAACGGTAATTTCCCATTTGATGATATATATTTTCCTTATAGGCTTTTACCTTACCATTATTATTTTTAATCAGAGCATAAGCTACAGCATCCTCATAAACTCTGCCATTAGCGGATACTTTTCCTGCATCGCCCGTTCCACCGACCAGAGTAATGTTCTTCCTCTTTAATGTACTATAAATTGTAGTCAGTGCACATGCGTCATTGCCTGAACAAAAATCAATACAAACGGTATCCTCATAAGAACTGTTTATTTCACGTACATCTTTTTCCAACCGCTCAATATATTTTACCGGCATAACCGATACTTCTTCCAATACATTGGCTACCGCACTGACGCCGTCGCAAAATGCAATGATACCTACGCCTTTTTCAACCACCTTCGTATCATAGCTCATTCCGATGCACCCTATGCTTGGTACCTTGGGATAAAGCGCTTCCAATGTTTTCACATGTGTTTCGAATTGTTCAGTATTGGACAGCAGCATGATCAACTGAGGATTCTTTAATCCGTCTACCGCTTCCTTTAAATTGCCATTCTGACTCATCCCATAAAATTGTTTCAAACTTTAGCCCTCTCTTCCTCATTGCTTTTCCATCTTAAATACTATTCCGTATAAATGTCACAAACTCATCCTTCGGCAGCGGCTTGGAGTAATAATATCCCTGAATATATTCGCATTCCATATCAGAAAATTGTTTTACCATATCTTCCGTCTCTACTCCTTCTACTACAATCTTCATATTCATCGCCTTAAACATTCTAATTGTATTCCTGAGCATAATCAAAAGTTTGGAATTAGCTTCTCCGCCAACGAAGCTCTTATCAAGCTTAACAATATGAAACGGAAGCGAAGCAATACGAATCATATTGGAATATCCTGTTCCGAAATCATCCAGAGAAAAGCTGATTCCTGCTTCACTCAAAACATTCAGATTCTGAATCAGGGCTTTCTGTGAATAAGATGCCGCTGTTTCTGTAATTTCCAGATTAACCTGCTCCGGTCTGATTCTAAAGCGTTTAAGAATATCCATAACCTGATCCGCTAAATCGCTGCGCATGCACTGAACCACGGATAGATTGATTTCTACATAATCGAGATTCAATGCCTGATATTCTCCGCTGGCAATGAATCTGCAGACCTCCTCCAACACGAATGTACCGATTTTGTGAATAGCGCCGCTCTTTTCAGCTGCCGGTATGAAAATATCCGGTGGAACAAATCCGTACTTTTCATCCTTAAGCCTGAGCAGGGCTTCCGCTGAATTAAAACGTCCTTCTTCCACGGAATAAATCGGTTGATAATATACGGAAAAATTATGGTCCGCCAAAGCTCTCTCTATAATGCTGTCCATATCTTTTCTGATGTCATAATAATTCTTCTTAAAAATTTTTGAAGCGTAAAGAACCTCGCCGGTATATGGAATTGTATTCAACTCATTTCCAAATGCAAGCAGAGACTCAACATCCGGAATATCTTCCGGACATCTTGTAATACAGACACAGTGTACAAGGTTTAAATCCATCTGATTAAGCGAAAATCCGCCCTTCATAAGCTCATTAATCATCCTTGCATTTTCTTCTGTCTTATCAAAATGACGCTCGTCAATCACAAGCCGGAATTTACCTGCTCCCAGATAATAAAGTTCTGCCTGTATCATTTGCTTTCTGTCAAAGTCAACTATTTTATCAGCAATCTCCTTCAATACTTTATTTATGCCCTCGTATCCCAACATATCACGAACAACATAATAGTTAGTTATATTTATCATTATGATTTGTACTGGCTTTTTATTGGCAGCCGCCCTTTTTACATCAGAAACATATGCGCTTAGTTTGCAAAGGCCCGTCTCTGTATCAATGATTTCTTCCGGTCTCTGAATGACCACGCATATCAGAAGGATACCACAGGAAAGTGAAAACATTTCCACTAAAAGATCCGGATAAAAGAACTGGATTACAACTGCAATAAACATTATCGGAACCAAAGATATTAATGCGGCGAACCTGTCACTGTCAAACAGCTTTTTATATTTAAAAGCATAATAAAGACCTAATACGGCCAAAATAACAGTCACGATATACAGAAGCAAAAAACAGCTTCCTCTGGTATATGCATCATTTTCATCCAGATAAAACATTATATGTGTGAATGGATTGGTTATCAGTGCGGCCGCCACGACAAGAATCGGTCCATAGAGCAGTATCTTTTGAAGACGGCTTCGTCTTAATCTATGCCAGACATCCACCTGTGCGATAATATATATAACATAAGAAAAAGGCGTCAGAATATGAAGCATAAGGTACATGGTATGCGTAATATATTTCATGGCAACATACCCGGCTCCTGCATATTCCAGATGAATGGTTCCGATATCTGCCATATCGGATAAAAGCACCACTATCAACATCGCTAAAAAACAACGATTTAATTTGCCCTTCGTCATTCCCCGAATTATCATGGCAATAAATATAACTATCAAAATGATAAGTGCGCAATAGTCGAAATAAGCCGCTGTTTTCATCCCCATACCATCCTTTTATGTAGTCTAACCTTATATCCCAATGTACACTTTTTTTAAAATATATAAATATGATAGCATTATTTTGGTACAATATCAAGATATTGGAATTTATGACATTGCCGTCATTATCATTAGTACCTGTTTATTTTACCTGCATTCGTTTATCAATCAAATGGTAAATCATACTGATTACGAAGCATAATATGCCACAGATAAAGAAGCTTAAAGCGTGCCCTAATGTATTATCGTAGCTTATATCAATCAAAATCAATTTTGCTACGCTGAGCATTGAAAGGAACAAACCATATAATCTAAATGACTTAACGTAAAATCTAAAGCCAAGCACAATGCTGATAATGGCGAATAAAAATGCTGATATGCTGATTACATAATTTGCAGCTTCATAAGAACATAATATGGTAATAAGCAGAACGGTAAGTTTAACTCCAATGTAGATTCCCGACCATAATGTTTTATATTGCTCAATCAGATTCTTTGAATTAACCATAAAAATCAGTATCGCCAGCAAAACAAGAATGAAATGGCATATCTCATTGTCAACCACCATAACTTTATATAAGCTTACAACCATGAGTATTGCATTAATTGTCCGGGTAACATTTACACTGTGTTTTTCTGTTTGCAGCGTTTGAAAATCCTTTACAAACCTGCTCTTCATCGCAAACATATTCAAAGCCGATACAACGGTAAGCGTGATTGTCGTATCAACATCGTAACTTACATTCAGATCATCAAACATATATGTCAGGCTTATAATAATGAAGAAAAACCCTGCCACGTAGGATAGAAGCTTGAATATACTGTTGTATTGCTCTTTTTTAACATACATACAGACTCCCAGAATGGCAAAAAACAACAGCCCGAGGCAGAGATACTCGACAGAATACTTTAAATCGGATAAACAATAAATTACTGCCGTCAGTAGACTCATATATTTATAGACGCAATCATCTTTATAATATCCCAGCAGTATAAAAAGAATCATCACAAATGACACTCCGATATGACTAAGGAGAAATGGAATCATAGATACGGATATGATAAATACCGGCAGGGTGAAACACTGTATCAGGACTTTTCCGTCGTCTTTCCTGTTGTCAAATTTTTTCTCCGCTACGGCGAGCAAGGCAACGCCTATTATTATAAAAATATATCCTCTAATCGTATCCCAGCAATATCCTATATTATAAATTCCTATATTATCCGGGCCACGCCAAGATATTGACCTATATGTCATATTACTGATATACAGCATCATCAATATGGTATTTATAATCATAAAAACGCCGAAGCCTATATTTTTTTCTTTTAGCTTCGCAGCAAGGAAAAGTACGAATTGCAGTATCAGGAAAAACAGCATTATCCCCGCTATTGCCTCTACCTTATACTCAGCCCACCAATTCCTGTTATATCCAGGCGCTTCTGCCCAACCGGCCCACGAGAATGCGGGGCGCAAACTATAAGCTCCCACCCATATCTGAAATACATTAATGCAGTTAAAAACATTGTTTACGACATTTTTATGGAATTCCCTGCTATAATTGGTTACATAGAAAATAGAAGCAGTCACCACGAAGAACAGACTGAGCAGAAACATCATAGCATAGTCAAATTCTTCCACGCACAGGACAACACCGAAGAACAAAGCAATCGTAATACCGCACTGCCCTATTATCTGAAATATCCTGTCCTGCCATTTTGATAAATAACAGACAAATACTGCCCAGACCAAAATGAAAATGTATAGCGTAATATCTCCTATCGCCTTAAAATACAGATTAGTCAGAAGCAGCGATATGTAAACCGCACCGACGCCGCAACCGCTGATTGCCAGATACAGCTTGTTATTATTCTTTCTTAATTTCAACAGACCAAATGCCGTAAGCATAATACTCACAACATACATCGCTATCATTTTAATCGTATCTGTAATGAATGGCGCTAATAAAGTTGCAAATAAAATAAAGCTTATAAAAATCAGAACCGAAGCAAATATCCCCATCCATGATTTTCCGATCATGTTTTCCAAATCTTTTGGCTTATTCACCTTATTCTGAAGCTGAATGTATGGAGCTTGCGGCTGCGGCATTGCGCTCTGATACTGAATATTCGATGCCTGCTGTTGTGGCATTGCATTCTGATAAGGAATATTTTCTGCTTGCATTTGCGGCATTACACCCTGATACTGATTATTTTGTACTTGCGGCTGTGGTATTGCACCTTGATACTGAATATTCAATGCCTGTGGCTGCTGCTGTACATTCTGAGGCTGGATATATGGTTCTTGAATCTGCGGTTTTACACTCTGAGGCCGGATATCCTTTATCTGCTCCTGTATACCCTCCCTCAGCATATTCAGCTGATTATTCATATAATCGATTTCCGTCTGTAAATACTTGATTTTATAATTCAGTATCGAATTGCTGACATTCTGATTACTACACTCATAAATCAAATCATTCAGCTGTTTTCTGTCTGCAAGCAGACGGTTTTCGTAATTTAGGATTGAAGCTTCAATATTATTCAGATTTTTATTATGTGCATTATCGCTATTTATATCTTTAAACATTTTTAAATTTTCTTCTCCCCGTAAAACAATATTGACCTGTATTTGAATAAATGATACTCTAAATATATAAAAAACGCAAGTTTGGAGAGACTGTTTTCCACTCATGCTTATAACTAAATACTTTTAAAATGGGGGAATAAAAATGACATATGAAGAATTATTTTCAAGCGTAAAATCCGAATTCATGAACGCAGACGTAAGCGACGTGAATGAGCATCTGGCGTATCAGTTCAATATTACCGGCGAAGCGCAGGGAATTTTTTATGCGGAAGTAAAAGACGGAAAACTGTACGTAGAACCGTATGAGTACTATGACAGAGACGCCATGTTTACATGTAAAGCGGAAACACTGATAAAAATTGCAAAAGGAGAACTCGACCCGATTATGGCCGTCACCCTTCAAAAACTGAAAGTAGAAGGAAATATCGACAAAGCATTGAAACTAAAGGGTCTGATTGAAAGTAAAAAGAAAAAAGGTTCTAAAAAGGGTTCTAAAAAATAATGAACATATTAGTAATTGACGCCCAGGGCGGTGGTGTCGGCAGGCAGCTTGTTACCGCTATAAAACAAAATATGCCGATGGCTTCCGTCACCGCAGTTGGCACAAACAGTACCGCCGCTTCCGTTATGCTTAAAGCTGGCGCCGACCATGCGGCTACCGGCGAAAATGCCGTAGTCGTTGGCTGCAGGAATGCAGATATCATTGTCGGTCCCATAGGAATCATCATCGCTGACGCCATGTATGGAGAAGTTACTCCGAAAATGGCGGAAGCAGTTGCGCAAAGCAGTGCAAAGCGTGTGCTTATTCCGTTTAACCACTGTGATAATATCATCGTGGGAGTTTCAGATTTTTCGATGAGTAAGCTTGTACAGGAAGCCGTTGATGAAATCAGGAAGATGATGGATTAACTATAAAAGCATCTAAAAATTAACGCTAAAAATTAACTATAAATGCATCTAAAAATAATATTGACAAATAACTAATTTCAGGTAAAATATTTTATTGTCAAAAGCTGCTATGGCGTGGTTTTAAGTTAAACAAACAGCATGAAGCTGACAGAGAATGCAGAAGCATTCCATTACTATGTACCGCCATACAATAGCTTGACAAGTGAGGCAAAGCTCATGCGCAAGGCCAAATTTAAAAAAATCGTTATAACAGTTCTAGCTTTAGCTATTGCATCTTACTTACTATGCTTGATTTTTTGTACAGTATATATTTTTAAGATGCATACATTAAACTATAATTCCAGTGGTTGGGGTGTAGTTTTGTCAGAATATAAACTCGATTTTGATAATGATTTGGCCGAAGTAAATTATTATGATTTTGACGGAACTCTTAAAACCCATAGGGAAGATACCTTTTCCGCAGAACAACAAAGAAAGGTCCGACTTGCCTGCGCCATCTCCCTTATGCCTGTTTGGAAATCTCGCTATATTAATCCGAATGTTATGGACGGCGCCCAATGGGAATTAACAGTAACTTATTATGAAAAAGAAAAGCGAACATACGGCAGTAACGCGTATCCTCTTTTGTACCGTTTCGCCTATGATGCAATCAGGTCGGTTATTGATACAACTGAATAAACATAATCTGGATGGATAACAAATCCAATTATAAATTTTAAATTAATGTATATCACGAAGGTATACGCTTTCTCAGAAGAGAAGCCGTGTACCTTTTTTTCATGACAATAGAATCCCCGTGGAGCATTGATTCTATTGCATGCAACTCGTTAATAGTATGAAAGGAGATTAACTTATGAACGAAAATCTAAAAACAACCACCAAAAACTTAACCTTATCTGCCATGTTCCTTGCCTTGGGTCTGGTTCTCCCATTTTTAACCGGACAAATTCAGCAGATTGGCAACATGCTGCTTCCCATGCACATACCGGTATTCCTCTGCGGACTAATCTGCGGTTGGAAATACGGCGCAGTTGTAGGATTTATGATGCCGCTCATGCGCTCCATGCTTTTTGGAATGCCTAAACTTTTTCCGTCAGCATGCTCTATGGCGTTTGAGCTGGCAACATATGGTCTGGTAGCAGGACTTATCTATGGTATGTCCCATTGGCAGTGCATACGTGCGCTTTATCGCTCCATTATTGCCGCAATGGTTGCAGGCCGTGCTGTCTGGGGCATAGTCCAGATTATTCTGCTCGGAATAACCGGCAGCCGCTTTACATGGCAAATGTTTATGGCAGGTGCATTTTTAAACGCAATACCGGGTATTATTGTACAATTGATTCTGATTCCTACCGTTATGGTGGCATTACACCGTACCGGACTTATAAGGTTCCATCAAACAGAAAAAGTTCCAACAACTACCGAAGGATAGCTTTCGCTTCCTCTTCACGCTGTCTGCAGATATCCGCCCAGCTTGGAAGTTTCCCTACCATATCGGTTAATTCTTCCAATGCGCTTGTAATATCGATATTCTGCGGACAGCTGTTTTTACATTTTCCACACTTTATACAAGCTGAAGGCAGATGTTCCCTATCAACGGCATCTAACGACATACCTATATTAAAGGAAGGCGCAACCTTCATTTCATTGTAATATCCTATCATTTTGGGAATATCAATTCCCTTCGGGCAGCCGTCGCAGCAATATCTGCAGCCTGTACACGGAAGTGAATCCTTCATGGTTTCCGCCAATTGCATCAGCGTTTCTTCTTCATTTTCACTCAAAGGATTTTCCTGTTCAAAAGTATGTACATTATCTATCATCTGTTCCATGCTGCTCATACCGCTTAATACCATCTTCACATTCGGTAAACCCTGAAGCCAGCGGAAAGCCCATGAAGCAACCGATTCTTCAGGACGCAGCTCTTTAAGCTTTTCTTCATTCTCCTTATCCACTGCTGCGAGTTTACCTCCCCTGACAGGCTCCATAACCCATACGGGAATATTTCTTTCCGTAAGCAGCTCATATTTTGCCTTTGCATCCTGCAATGTCCAGTCGAGATAATTCAGCTGAATCTGGCAGAATTCCATTTTATCGCCATATCCGTCTAAAAATTCCTTAAGCAGCTCCGTGCAGCCATGACACGAAAATCCTAAGTGCTTAATTCGTCCCATTTCCTTCTGCTTAATAAAGTAATCAATGATTCCCCATTTTGAGTCCGTATATACCTGTATGGAATTTTCATATACATTATGAAGAAGATAATAATCAAAATACTCCACGTCACACTTTTTTAGCTGTATCTCAAAAATTTCCGCAGGATTATAACTGCTTGCAATCTGATGTCCCGGATACTTTGTTGCAAGACAATAGCTCTCTCTCGGGAATTGCTTTAACGCTCTTCCCATTACCAATTCCGAATTGCCCTGATGATAAGGATATGCCATATCATAATAGTTCACGCCATGCTCTCCGGCATACTTAACCATTTCAAATACCTGTTTTTCATCAATAGAACCATCTTCATTTAATGGCAGCCTCATTGCTCCGAATCCCAGAAGGGATAATTCTTTGTCATGGATTTTATTTGTAATCATAATTTGCTCCTTTTAAATGTTATACTTTTTAAATATTTTATTTTCAGAATTATAACACAATTTCGTATTCACCGCTACTATTCCAACTCACTAATCTCATGATACAAATCCGCATATCTCCCACCCTGCGCCAACAACTCCTCATGCGTTCCGCGCTCTATAATGCGTCCATGCTCGAGCACCATAATGGCGTCTGCCTTTCTGACCGTGGAAAGGCGATGGGCAATGACAAATGTGGTGCGGTTCTCCATCAGCGCATTCATGCCTTCTTCAATATGTCTTTCAGTTCTCGTATCGACAGAACTAGTTGCCTCGTCAAGAATCAATATTGGTGCACGGCTGATGGCAGCGCGGGCAATACCCAGAAGCTGTCTTTGTCCCTGTGAAAGGTTTGCACCGTCATTTTCAAGCTTTGTGTTGTACCCGTCCGGCAGCTGCAAAATGAAAGAATGCGCAGATGCAATCTTTGCCGCTTCCATAACTTCATCATCCGTCGCATCCAGCCGTCCATATCGGATATTTTCCATAACTGTCCCCGTAAACAAATGCGTATCCTGCAAAACCATTGCAATATTGGAACGAAGAAATGCCCGGTTAATCTTTTCAATAGGTACGCCGTCAATCGTAAGCGTTCCGTCTTCAAGGTCATAAAACCGTGAAAGCAGGTTGGTGACGGTAGTCTTCCCGGCTCCGGTAGAACCGACAAAAGCAATCTTCTGTCCCGGTTTTGCATAAAGGGAAATGTCATGCAGTACAGGCACACCGGGAACATAACCGAAGCATACTTTATCAAGAACGATATGTCCCTTGATTTCTTTCATATCCGCCGCATCGATATCAGGTTTTTCTGAAGGAGCATCCAACAGACTGAATACTCTCTCAGCGCCGGCAAGCGCAGAGAACACGGTATTCATCTGCATGGAAATCTCATTGATAGGCTGATTGAACTTGCGGGTGTAATTAAGTGAAATCGTAAGTCCACCGATATCAAAACCCTGTGTAATCACAAGAATACCGCCAATACAGGCTGTCAGCGCATAAGACACATTACATAGCTGATGTGTAACAGGTCCGATAATACTGGAGCGGAACTGTGCCCTAATCTGCGCTTCAACCAATACTCCGTTTATATAATCAAACTCTTCCATAGCAATCTGTTCGTGGTTAAATACCTTTACTACTTTCTGCCCAGAGAGCATTTCCTCCGAGAAACCGCCCATCATTCCCAGCGCCTGCTGCTGTGCGGAATAGGCATTCCTGCCTTTCTTAATAATAGTTTTGCTGGCAAATACAAGAACCGGCGCCATAATAAGCGTAATCCCACCCAGAATAAGATTGGTATAAAGCATCAGAATAACCGTTCCGGTAATAGTAATAGCACCGGAAATAATCTGAATAAGTGTCGTGTTCAGCATTTCTCCGACAGCGTCAACATCATTTGTAAAACGGCTCATAATATCTCCGACAGGATGCGCGTCGAAAAACCTGACCGGCATAGTCTGAAGCTTATCCATAAGTTCACGGCGCATTTTTCTAAGCGAACGCTGTGATACCGTAAGCATAATACGCTGCTGTAACCACTGAGTCAAAACGGAAACTCCGTAAATCACTGCCATAAGAGCTATACCGCCTGCAAGTCCGGCAATCCTTCGCGACAAATCAGATTCTTCCGGATCATAATAAAGAAATTTATTCATCACAGGGCGAAGCATATATGCCGCAGCAAGTGCAGTAACCGTATGCAGGATTACACAGATAAATGCGGAAATAAGCAAAGCACGTTCGCCTGACAGATAGCGAAGCAGACGCATTATCGTCCTTCCCATGTTTTTCGGTCTGCCCTTTGCACTCATGGCAGCGCCCATATTTCTTCTGTTACCAACGTTGATTACCTTTTTACTATCTGAGGTGGCCGCCGTGGATGCATATTTTTTTCGGAGTCTTTCTTCTCTTTTACTGTCCATGATCAGTTATCCTCCTTTTCTTCACGGTCCTTCTGCGACCAATATATTTCGGCATAAACAGGGCAGTTGTCCATCAGTTCGGAATGCCTTCCGCAACCGACAATCTGTCCGTGCTCAAGAACGATAATTTTGTCCGCATCCATAACGGAATTAATACGCTGCGCAATTACCAGCTTGGTAACGCCCGGCAGTTTTTCACAAAAAGCCCGACGAATAGCGGCGTCAGTTGCCGTATCAACAGCACTTGTAGAATCATCGAGAATCAGTATTTTTGGGTTTTTCAGCAAGGCTCTTGCAATACAGAGGCGTTGTTTCTGCCCTCCTGACAGATTTGCTCCGCCATGTTCAAGCTCCGTATCGTAACCGTCCATAAAAGATTGTATGAATCCGTCAGCCTGTGCAATTTTAGCCGCTTCCATTATTTCCTTATCACCGGCGTCTTCATTACCCCACCTGAGATTTTCCGCGACAGTACCGGAAAACAGCGTATTATTCTGCAACACTACGGAAATACTCTCTCTCAGATTATAGAGCGACCATTCCTTTACGTTTTTTCCATCAATAAGGATTTCTCCTTCATCCGCATCATAAAGTCTCGGAATCATTGAAACAAGAGTTGTCTTACCGCTTCCGGTAGAACCGATGATACCGACAAATTCACCCGACAGGATTTCAAAGCTTACATCGTCAAGTACCTTTTCGGTATTATTCTTGAAATAACGGAATGTTACGTTCTTAAACTCAATTTTCCCATGTTCTACTACTGCATTTTTATCCGTAACCATATCGTCATTCAATTCCACTTCCGCATTCAGAACAGCCGAGATACGTTTATCGGAAGCCGCAGCCCTTGTCCCCTGCAATACGATATTGGCAAGAAAATTAAGCGCATTAAGTATCTGTGTAAGATATGTAATAAACGCCGTCAGCGTACCAAGCTCCATATCGCCGACCATAATCTGTTTCCCCGCAACCCAAACGACAAGAAGCGTCGTAACATTGATTGCCAGTGCAGATGCCGGCTGTATAAGCATCATCATTTTAAGTGCAGCGATACTTTTTTTAACCAACATATCATTTACGCCGGAGAATTTCTCTTTTTCATATTCTTCACGCACAAACGACTTAATAACACGGACATTAGTCGCCGTTTCCCTCACATTAATATTAAGCCTGTCAATCTGCTCCTGCATTTTCGTATAGCGGGGCGAGGCAATAAGAATGATTGACGCAATTGCCGCAGCAAGAATCGGAATCACAATCAGGATAATCAATGCGAGCGATTTATTCAGAGTAAAGGACATCATAACTGCTCCAATCAGCATGACCGGACTGCGGAACATACCACGTAACAGATTCCGTGTAAAATTCTCTATCTGCGTAACATCATTTGTAATACGGGTAATCAGAGAGCCAGTGGTAAAATCATCGATATTGGAAAAAGAAAAGCTTTGTATTTTACAGAAAGTATCTTTACGAATGCCTCCCGCCAGCCTCGCCGCCCCGCGGATTGCAAAGTTAGCGCCCAACACACCGGTAACAAGCATCCCCAGAGCTATGAGCGCCATAAATAAGCCATTTTTTATTATATAGGGAATGTCGCCGTTTGCGGCTCCTATATTTATGATATTAGCATTAATATACGGCAGTATAAATTCTCCGCTCGCTTCCATTACCATAAATAGCGGACCGAGAATAAAGCTGTACCAGTACTTTTTAACATAGGGTATGTATTTTTTCATTAGCTGGCAGTCCTTTCACTAAAAAAGCTCATCGGTATCAATAACCATAGTACTGTTTTCTTCTATATTATAACATTTAAAATAATTTTCTTCTAATGGAATCCACTTTAGTTCAAAAGCCTGAAATTTTTTACCTTCTCGAACCTTAAGGCGCATTTGCTGCACTTCCTTAGAACAAGTCAGGAAAATCCTGATATCATACTTATCCGCCAGTAATGGATGCGCCGAATAGCTTCCTTCCACTACTGTCAGCATACATGGCTTTATCTGTTCGCATCTTGCAATTGTTCCTGTCTGGCAATCATAAGACCTGTATGTAATCGACTCACCTCGGACTGCCGGCAAAAGTACTTCTTTTTTAAAGCGCTCAAAATCTATGTTTCCGCCGGGAATCTGCTCCCAATTCTCCTCTCTCTTATCCATAGGCAGATAATAGTCATCCATGTGGAAAACATTGCATGTAAAAGCCTTGCGGATTACATCTGCCAGACCGCTCTTTCCACTGCCACAGCGACCGTCTATAGAAACGATTACCTGTTTTCCCGTATCGAGCTGTTTTTGTACTGCTGTAAGCACCTGCTGATAGCAATATTCATACTGCCTGTTTGTTTCTGAATACCCATCTTCCATTTATGCAAACCTCCTGAAACATACTATATAAAATGATTTACGCTGTAGCACAATTTCTTATAAGGTGAAAAAGCAGCATCTCTGCTGCTCCTTTCTTCCAGTACCTTAAAAAGTTACTTTTCTCTTAAATCTATATTTCCCTTTTCCATATCCTGATATTGGTTCAATTACATCCGCTTCAAGCAATTTCTTCAATAATTCCGATACAGTTGAATCTTTTAAACCTAAAATGGTTTTAGCATCGCTTCTCCCAAATATTTTCTCTTTACCAAAACAGTCAAAAAGTTTTCGTATGTGAGACATTGTCTTTTTTGTAAATTTAATTCCAATGTCCGGTTTTTCCGTTCTAATGTACGGTTTTTCCATTCCAATGTCCGGTTTTTTATACCCCTTAAATACTCCGCTGATATGCATTGACCTGTTATGCAATTCATTTTGCTCATCTAGAAGCAGATTTCCAAGAAACAACTCTAAAAATTCTGTTGTCGCATGAACACCATTTTTCAAATCGTTATAATTGGCTCTTACAAGTGCATTTCTGAAATACCATGCATTTTCAGCAAAAATATCATTAGTTATATCAAAACCCAGCATTCTGAGATACTTAATGAAAAACACGGCGGTTGTTCTTGTATTTCCTTCAGCAAAAATATGAATCTGCCATAATTTAGATACAAAAACAGCAAGGTGGTGAATGATTTCATCCATCGCCAATCCTTTATAACTATAATTTTTTTCCTGTAAAAAGTCATACTCCAATGTTGCACGAAGTTCTGAGGCGCTGCCATAAAGAACCGTTGCCCCATCTAACACCCATTCCTTAATACTATTGTCAATTTTGTTTATTTAGACAGCTTTGCAAGTTCTGACATAATCTCCGGAATCCGAATGCTCTGCGGACAATGTCCCGCACAGGCGCCGCATCCGATACAGTCAGACGGCTTTCCCTCGCTGTCGATATCGTTAAGTCGACCTAACACCCACGGACCATCTATCTTATATCCGTTATATATTTCAAGACATGCCGGGATATTAATCTTTTTCGGGCAATCGTCACAACAGTAACGACATGCAGTGCACGGAACACAAATCTGGTTTTTGAATGCTTCGCATGCCTGCATCAGTAATTCTGTATCCGCGTCGGTAAGTCCCTCCGGCTCCTGAAAAGTACTGACATTGTCGCGGATTTGTTCCATATTAGACATACCACTTAAGATTACCTGCACCTGCGGCAGACGTTTTACCCACCGCAGCGCCCATGACGCCATACTCCAATCAGGATGTGCAGCCTTTAACATTTGTTCCGCCTCGCTAGAAAGACTCGCAAGTCTGCCGCCGCGAACCGGCTCCATAACCACCACAGGGATATTCCTTTCCTCCAACACCTTGTATTCCTTGGCTGCATTTCCATACTTCCAGTCAAAATAATTAAGCTGAATCTGTGCAAAATCCCACTGATGATGGTCAGCCGCCTTCGTCAGTGTATCCACACTGGCATGCGCTGAAAAACCAAGATAGCGGATACGTCCTGCCTTTTTCTGCTCCAGAAGATATTCGATGCACCCATTATTCAGATAAGTCTGGCAGTGTTCATCATTAATTCCGTGAAGCAGGTAAAAATCAATATAGTCTGTCTGCAGCCGTGCAAGCTGCTCTTCAAAAACAGCCTTATAATCCGGATTGACAAATACTAAATATTTCGTAGCTAAATGATAGCTTTCCCGTGGATATTTCTTCATCGCTTCCCCGAGGAACTTTTCCGATTCACCGCCGTGATACACATAGGCGGTGTCGTAATAATTTATACCGTTTTCCATGGCGTAATCAATGATTTCCTGCGCCCTGACACGGTCTATAGGTGCGCCGGCTTTATCTCCCTGCACCGGCAGCCTCATGTTTCCCATTCCCAGTCTGGAAAGGGATATGTCCTGAAAAGGTTTATAAATCATACTGTTTCCTCCTTATCATATCTTAAAGCTTCCTGTCACCAAGCGTCTTAATCATGAATAGATTATGTAATGTATATTATACTCAATCAAATATCTTTCTTCAATGATTTCCTTCTTACAAATTTACGAAATTTATAAGCTTCTGGAAATGATGTATTGTCATCATATCACTCCAAATATGGCACAATAAACACATAATCCCCTGCCGCACTGCAATCGATTGCATTTCTTCTATAATATAATCCAATTCCCTCCGGAAAAAGGAAAAATTGTTCCGGGATAAATCTTTCCGTCAGAACATCCTCATTTTTCAAAAAATATTTTGCGCCATATCCTTCCCCGCTTTCCATGTATTTATAAATGGAAGCCGTTGCTATGGCGACAGCTTCTTCCTGAGAATTCCCGAAAAATTCTTCCAAAGAGACAACTCTCCCCGTTTTCCGCTCAAATGTCACCGGTTCTTCCGCATTCCAGCCTCGTTTGCCGCCCCAGTAGCCATACCGATACTTCGCAACAGTAATATATTTTTCTCCGATATACACATAATCATAATCGGTGCCCTCATACAAATTAGGATTAGGAAAACCCTCCTCTTCCTTTCGACTCTCCTCATCCAGCATGTCAAAAAAATCTTCCTTATACCCTAACGCCTCCTGATAGGCATTCTGAAAATAGGCATTGATTTTCCGATAGCCTTCGATTTTCTCATTAAACTGAGGCAGGCGGATTGTATAGGGATTGTAGTCTTTCCCACTGGTATAAATATCCGTTCCATCCTTTCTATAAAATTCTTCATAAGTAAGGTCTTCTCCCAGATATTCTTCATATCCGTTCGTCGATTTGAATTCCGGTTTAATGCTGATATGGTCTCCCGTATACTCCATCCTGGAAGCCTGTATTGTTATGGGAATCTCCTTTTCATTCTCCCACATTTCAACGTTTTCTCCTTCTCCGAGCGAAAACCATTTAGCACCCTCCTCATGAGAAACAAACTGCCGGAAAAAAATCCCCTGCTCCGTAGCATAAATATCCGTCGTATTACCTACATAAACATAACCTCTGGAAACTACACAGTCCGTATCATTGCTGTATATCTCCTCCCACTGCGTTTCACCATAGTATTCCATACTGAATACTTTCGTTGAAAGACCATTCTCATCCATATCCTCTCTCACTCCATATAAAGTGCCTTTATAAATACAGTAATCCGTCAATTTCATATTAGGAAGGTATTTCATCTCTTTTTTCCATGCGGTATATAACCCTACCTTACCTTCATCTTCCAGACCATAGGTATTACTATAACAATAAATTCGGTCACCGCCAAACACAAGGATATCCCCTCTAAAATCAAAACAGCATATCTCTTCCTCATTTTCTCCATCCAAGTCATATCGCGCAACTGCAGTAATCCATTTATCGCTTTCCTCACTCCATCGATACCTGCCACAGTAAATATATCCGTCATACATTACTTTTCCGCCATTTTCGGTATTAATCATGTAATTCTTTGCATCTGTCAGAATCAGTTCCTTACCGGAACCATCTTTTCGGATACGATAAAGGAACTCATCATCCCACGAAGACAGTTCTTCCGCTTCAGCCTCCGCGACCAGTCCGCGAATATCCGCTTCACGTTCATATGTATCAAGGAAATAGATATATTCCGCGCTCATTTGTATGTTATTGTATGAATTATCGCATATTTTCTGCATATCGGAGCCGTCTGTGCCGATTCTGTATATGGCTTTGCTATCACTGAGATTCACAAAGTAAATAACGTCTTCATCCACAAAAATTGTACCGGGATGCACCTTCGCCAGACACACCGGCTCGCTTCCATCTTCTTTCACACGGTACAAAAAATAGTTATCCAACTGGCTGGCATAATAGTAATATCCATTTTCGTATGTAATGCGGTTTCCCTGCAGATTCGCATAATAAGTCTCTTCTTCATGAATCCACCACTTATCTATATAAGCATTTCCATTCTCATCCCATAGGATAATAAACTTTGCTGACGCTACATTATGCCAGGCTCCGCCTTCTCCATACAGATATTCGGAAGCCTGCAATGCATTTTTTCCTTTATATTTCACCGGACGCAAATCGTCAAAGCCTCTCCTATTAGCTCCTACGCATACAGCTTCTTCTCCAGGTTCATGAGCATTCTCCGCATCAAAATAAATCTTCTCATTCAGATAATCACTGTAAGCGCTATATCGGTTCTTCGCTGTCTCCTGATATACAGAAATGCGGATTCCAATGTCAGAATAATCCTCTGCAAAATCCGAAGGCAGCTCCATCCACTCTATATTATGATTCTTATACTTAAAAATTGCTTTATAATAATCCGCTATACCGACGCCGGAGCCCTGCATACTGAGTACAATTTCCACACTCCCGTCATTATCAATGTCTTCCGCAAAGAACTCAAATAACCCATAATAGCAAGCGTCATCTTCCTCAAAACAATACGGCTCGTCCTCATTCATATAAAGCCATACACAACCGAAACCGTAGGAAACGTAAGGGAGCTTTTTCACCTCACTGTCCAAAAGCATAACCATCAAATCTTTCTGTCCGTTGCCGTCCATATCCTCTATGACAAGTCCTGTAAGCTCCATGCTTTCATCTTGAAAAATATTGTCTGTAAGAAGCCTCTCCCAATATTCTTCCGCTTCTTTCCGCTCAATTCCCTGTTCCTTGGCCTTTTCGTAAAAGTAAGTCTCGCTGTCTTCTTCCTGCGCATCGTTCTGTTCCGACACAATATCTGATTCATCCTGCGTCTCATCAGTCTGCGCTTTCTCAAGTTCATCCGCTTCTGATTTTTCCTGTCCGTCTATCATTGATTCTTCAAGCTGTTCTATCGACGCATCAGAGTTATTAATTTCATCAGAAGTCTGCTCTTTCCCACACCCAAAGATACCCAAAATACAGAATAAAATACATGCAGTCAGAATACCTATTTTGAAATGTTTTTTCACAACGCTTTCCTCCCTATCGTACCTATCTTTTTGATTATATAAAAGAAAAGCATCATAGTTGTATCATAATTGCATCAAAACTGCATTATTTTATCTATTCCATTTGTTTCAACATTTACTTCATCAATTCGTCAGTCAGCCGTATGATTTCCGGTGCAACCTTTTCCCGCTGCTTTTTTGTAATATGAATATAGAGCGGATAGGCGAGAACAATTCCGATAATTCCCACTATACCTATAACTATACCGGGAAGCATCAATCCCTCCCACACCATAGTACAACTCATGCCAACGCCGAAAACCAAAGTGCTTATAACACCGACAATAATGGACACAGCCGTGCCGGTTTTTGTCACGCTCCGGTCAAGCCTGCGCAGCCGTTCCATCTTATCTTCCTCTTCCGTAGGCGGCATATATTTTTCACGGATACTCTTTATTTCAGCCTGCTGTGAAGCTGAATAGGTATAATTGAAAACTTCTTTTTTCTCTTCCATTACAATCGGCTCCTTTACTCATAAAAACACTTTATAACTTATTGATTTTCTTTAACTGCAATGACGACTTTACAATCATATACACAGCAATACCCAATACAAATGTACAAACTCCGCCTCCTGTCGCGCCCGTCATGGCCTGCCTGAATGAAAAATCATCTTTATCCCCAAACCGGGTGACCATAGCCGTCTCAAGCGACAGGATTGACACCATTGCAGATACAAGATTGATTACTTTTGCTGCCGACAAAACAGGGCTCCCATGCCTGCGGAACTTAATAACATTTACGCTCGCAATTATCACACAATAAAAAGAATATGCAGCCATTGCATAAATCAATACTCCCGGATAATCGTAACTTTTATTTTGGTGTACCATAAAAACAACAATTCCGGTTAATGCCTGATTCATCAACAACAATATAATACCACACATACGGTAACGCCTTATCTCTGCTTCCAGATGATTCACAGCTGTTCTAACCTTCCCACGGCGAAAGAGCAGAAAACGCATAACCGCCAGCAGAATATAGTAGACAGCAACAGAAA
Organism: uncultured Lachnospiraceae bacterium; assembly: GCA_947178085.1. The sequence goes on from CAMWWS010000003.1 coordinate 22,874, forward strand.
TAAACCATATAGAGCGATAATAAATTCCCGATGCCATTTTCATAACAATATAAAGCAGATTAATTACAAAACCCATATAAAGGGAAATTTCAGTACGAAACCTTACATCCTCTAAAAATCGGGCGCCTAATGAAGTATTTGACAGTTTTTCCATCAGCGGATGCTTTTCAATGCCTGACTGGACAGACTTCACGATACCGACCATACGTGGTATACTCGTACAGGTAATGACCAAAGCATAAGCGGACATAACATATGATAAGTAAGCAAGTGCCCCTTCGTTTTCTGTTACCAGTATAAAGGTCACCAATGCAAAAGACGGCACGGCAATTAAAACTGTGGGCAGCGGCGGCAGGAAAAATATTTTTTTCAGAATCTGTTTAAGCTGTACCATTTTCTTTTCTCCTGACCCTTACGGTAAAAGTGCTGCCTTTTCCTACTTCACTCTGCACCGATATATCCCCGTCTACAATATCCACTACCCTTTTCACCAGAGCCAGCCCCAAACCGTTGCCCTGTGTTGAGTGGGATGTATCTCCCTGATAGAACTTTTCAAAAATATGTCTGCCGACCTCTGAGCTGATACCGCAGCCTGTATCACTCACCTGCACAACTGCAAAACCGCCGTCCGATTTCAAACTCACCGAAACGCATCCTCCCGGTTCCGTGAATTTCATAGCATTGGAAAACAGGTTATTCCATACCAGTGTCAGAAGTTCCGCATCAGAATCAATGAAAACCTCCTCCTCAATATCCGTATCAATCTCGATTTTTTTCTTCTCCCAAACATTTTCAAAATTTAAAAGACATTCGCAAATCTGCTCTCCAAGGTTGTAGGTCTGCCACTGTGGGTATATCTGCTGGTTTTCAAGCTTATTCAGCTTCAAAATATTTGTGATCAGATCAGCAAGCCTGCGTGATGTTTCCGTGATTGCTTTTGCATACTCCAGCCGTTTTTCTTCCGGCAAAATCGGGCTTTGCAGCATTGTCCCATAATTCTGCATAACAGATAACGGCGTCTTCAACTCATGAGATACATTGGCAATAAAGTCTGTGCGCAGCGTTTCTGTCCCGGAGAGTTCGCCTGCCATCTTATTAAAATATTCAATAATGACATTAAATCCGGCTGCATCATAAATAGCAGGAAGCGGTTCAATCCTCACTGAAAATTCACCACGCATAATCCTTTCAGCCGCATTGACAATCCGCCTGACCGGACGCTCAACCATAAACTTACGACGAACTGCATCTATTATTGTAAAAAATATGCTTATCATAATAACATTGATAAAGGTTATAACCGCAGCATGGCTGATATTGCCTTCCGTGTAAGCCACGCCCAAATCCTGCTCTATCAGTCGTAAAAACACAATCATACAGCCTGTAATGGCAAAAGCTATAACTGAGAAAAAAGTAAGATACCGCCACAAGACCGCCAGTAAGCGGTCTTTGGCTGTTTTTTTATCATTTCTGCTCATTTCACCACCGCCTTATATCCCAAACCGTGGACAGTGACAATTTCAAAGTCATCACAGCCGGAGAATTTATCCCGCAGCTTTGTCATATATACATCTACAGCACGCGGCGCGGCATTTGATTCCGTATCCCAAAATTCGTCCATAAGCTGTGAGCGTGTAAAGGTTTTTTTCGGATAAGAAAGCAGCTTATAGAGAATATTGAATTCCCGCATCGTCAGCGGAATCTCTTCATCGCCCACAACAGCCGTACGCTCGTCGGAATCCAGTACCAGACTGCCGATTTCCAGCCTATGGCTGTTTGCTATCTTCGCACGGCGCAGAAGTGCGCCAATCCGTAAGCACAGTTCATCAAGATCTACCGGTTTTATCATATAATCGTCAATGCCGATACGATAGCCTTTCTGTTTGGAAGCAAAATCGTCCCTCGCCGTCATAAAAAGAATAGGAATATTTTCATCCAGTCCCCGCACCGTCTTTGCGAACTCATAACCATCAATCCCCGGCATCATAATATCAGACACAATCAGATCAAAGGAATTATTATACATGGTATCATAAGCGCTGCCGGCATTCAGACAGCCGGTTGCATCATAACCGTTCTGATTTAAAAAAGAGCAGACGGTATGATTCAGTTCCGTATCATCCTCAACCACTAAAACTTTGAGCATAGTGAGTACCTCCGACTTTTTTCTATATTTTATCATAGCCATAGAAGCAATAAAAGTACGTCACTCCATTTTCAATACTTTTGAAAAATTAACCCACACTGCATAATAACTGTGCGGGTTAATTTTTTCTTTACGCTATGTGTTAACAATCCACTTAATGTTTACCCGCATTTTTGCTTGCCTCAATACTCGCTCTTGCAATCTCCTGACTTGCTTTTATGCTTTCCTGTCCGATGTCAGTACCGGTACCCATTTTAGTCCGATTTTCGATTTTTCCTTTACCGGCAGCTTCGCGTGCAGCCTGTTCGTTTTCAAGGCGCTTCTTCGCATCTTCCACAGTCTCTCCCTCATGAGTCAGGAACTTATCGACAAACTTATCAGTCATCTTATTAAAACCTTCTACAACTCCATTTTCAATCTTCTTATAGCCGCCGACAACACCATCCTCAATCTTCTTATATCCACCAACAACTCCATCCTCAATTTTCTGGAAACCTTCCGTAACACCCTCTGCTATTTTTTCATTAGTTTTTTTCAAATTAGATTCTGACATCTTTTTACCTCCTAGATTTTATTTTTAGATTTTTTACTAATATTTACCTACTTCAAACCCTTACAAAGCGGAATCAGACAGAGCAACAATACAATACCGATTATGCCGACAATAATGCCCTGAACCATCAGACCTTCCCAAACCATAGTCATGCACATACCTACACCGAGCACCAATGCGCCGACAATGCCAAGTGCCACGGTTCCCACGGCTTTACCGCTAACCTTTATTGCCGGCTTGCCTTTCATTTTGCGGCGCACAACAAGCATCACAAGCAACACTACAATGCCGACAGCTGCCATAACAACGCCCTGCGTAAATGCGTTCCACTCCGGCAGCAGACACATGCACATACCGATTGCAAACATGATTCCTCCTATAGTGCTAAGAATCAGTGTAACAAAATTTTCTTTCTTCATGATAAATACCTCCATATGTTTTTTGTTTTCTTTCATTTGATGTTTGTATCATATACCCTAAATGTTTTTAAAAGTTTTGTGAAATGTTTCTGTTTTATTAAAATAATGGGGAAAATACTTTCATTATTTCTGCCAGTAATCTTTGCCAGCTGCGCATAATGCCCCTGTCTTTTCTTATTTCGCCTGACTGCCTCAATGTTTCCAAAAAATCTGCCTTTATATCGGTAATACAATCCGTATCAAACATCCACGCACCACACTCAAAATGATGGACAAGGGAACGGTAATCCATGTTGATGGTTCCACAGACAGCAAATTTATCATCACATATATAATTCTTGGCATGAATGAAACCAGGAGTATATTCATAAATTTTTACACCGTCTTCCAGAAGCACTTTATAATTTGAACGAGTCATTAAGAATACGGTCTTTTTATCCGGAATATGCGGAGTAATAATCCTAACATCCACACCTTTTTTAGCAGCAAGGCGTAATGCAGACAATATCTCCCGGTCGCAGATCAGATAAGGTGTTGTGATGTAAAGATAGTCTTTTGCGGCATTTATCATATTCAGATATACATTTTTGCCGATGGTATCTGTATAGATTGGCGTAGGACCTGAACCAAACGGAATCACAATTCCCTTGCCATTTTCTAAACCGGGTTTTATATCCATATACTCTGCATAGTCAATCGGCTTTTTACTCTGTGTATTCCAGTTTACAAGGAACATCGACATTAGGTTTTTCACTGCTTCGCCTTCAATTTTTACTGCGGTATCTTTCCAATGTCCATGTTTTTTAATAGCATTTATATATTCATCCGCCAGATTAATGCCGCCAGTAAATCCCACACGGCCATCAATCACAGTAATTTTGCGGTGATCACGGTTGTTGTGGATGTGAGAAAGGACGGGAGCAAACTTGTTGGCAATAGCACACTGAATTCCTTCATTACACAGTATTTTATGGTAATGCCACGGAAGTGTCGCAATACACCCAAAATCATCATACATAAAATAAACCGAAACACCCTGCGCAGCCTTTTCCTTTAATATTTCATGAATAGGATTCCACATCTGACCTTCCTGCACAATAAAATATTCCATAAAAATAAATCGCTCTGCTTTTCTCAGTTCATCCAATAGCGCGACGTGAAAATCTTCACCAACCGGATAGTAAGTCGTTTTGGAATTTCCATAACAGGGCATCCCGGCAGTATCATATAAATAATTTGCCTGCAGCCATGCATCTGTGTCCTGTTCCTTCAAATCATTAATCAGCGTAGTCTGCTGCTGGTATTTTTTCATGCATTTCGCTGCCTTTTCTGCGCGGGCATACTCTTTCCTGCTTGTATCATTACTTGAAAGAAGCATAAAAATAAATGCGCCTAAAACAGGAAGAAGAAAAAGAATAATAAGCCACGGCATTTTAAATTCCGGTATTTCATCCCTGTTAATTAAATAAATCAAAACCCCAAAATGAAATATCCATGCCATAATCGTGATAGGTAAAAAGAATTCATACAATAGAACAAATACTGCTAAAAGTTGCGCAAACTCTAGCAAAATGCAAAATATCCCTACAAAAAAACGCGAACTGATAAATCGAAATAACTTACCCATATGGTTTCCTCCTATAAAAGAATCAAGCATATCGATTTATTTTATCGCGTCTTTGTTTTTAAAATATTTGAGAAATGTTTCAGTTTTATTAAAATAATGGTGAAGATACTTTTTATATATAATTATACGTCACAACACCCTCTCAACTCATCATGAACCTTCCCATTCGTAGCCACAACGCTGCTTTTTTTCAGAAGATTCAACGGCTCTCCCGCGAAATCCGTTATCCGCCCTCCTGCTTCCACAACCAGCAGCATCCCCGCAGCAAAATCCCACGGACTAAGAAGCGGTTCAAAGAATCCTCCTGTACGGCCACACGCCACATAAGCCAAATCTAACGCTGCCGAACCTGTCCTGCGAATATCCTGACCTTTTTCAAAAACTCTTTGAATACGCCGAAAATTTTCGTCTGCCAATTCCTTATTATAGGGAGATGTACCAACAGCAATAATGGTTTCGCTTAAAGACCCAGCTTCGGACACATGAATAGGATTTCCGTTTAAAAAGCTTCCCCTGCCTTTTTTAGCATAATAAATATCCTCTCTGAAAGGGTCATAAATGACCCCCATAGTAATCTCTCCCTTGTCATATAATCCCAAGGACACAACACTGTGCTGATAGTCATGGATGAGATTCGTCGTTCCATCTACCGGGTCCAAAATCCAGTAGGTGTCCCCCGTCATCTCATGCAGCCCTTCCTCCTCGCCTAAGAATTGAATCTCCGGAGCCAGACTGCCCAATTCCTCGGACAGAAACTTCTGAATGTCCGTGTCCACCTGCGTAACATAATCTGCCGGACCTTTCACTTTAATATGCGCTGCCCTTTCCCTGTTTTCTATAAAAGCTTTTGTTCTCTTAATCAATTCAAGAATATCTTCCATTGCAGTCTTATCTTTTACTTCCATATTATTTTATCCATCCTTCTTACACTGTACTGTACATACCACTGTCTTGTATGTATACTTTATTTATAGTATACTCTACTAAGCACTATCCACACAATCAGATTTTCTTAGGTGATAATGTGAAATTACTATGTAATTAAGTCCATTCCTTTTTATCTTTATCCCATTGTAAATGAAACTTGTCATTTTTAGAAATAGTCTCAACAACCGGCATCAGTAAAGCTTTCGACAGCTCTATCGCTTCCGTGAATTCTACCTTTACCATTGCGCTCTTTTTCTTGATAAAAGAATTCCATCTATTTTTCCTGCTTAAGTCTTCGGTAAATTCTGGTTCAAATGCGACAATATCATCAAAGCCTGTCCCTCTATGTGTAAAGGTTTCTATGATAGCATTTTGAAGCTTTTCCCCATCCAAATTATAATTAGCGGACAATACAAAAATGTCATAGAAATCCTTGTATCTTCCATTTGCAAGACCAAGGGACACAAACACTTCAAACTTTTCTGCAATCACAGAGTAGATTGAGTATGCATACACCTCTGGCACATCCATATCAAGAAGTACAGGGAAATTCATCTTCATTCTTTCCGGAAATACTATATCTCCAAATCCAATATCAATCGACACCGGCACCTTGGTTCTATCCAAATAGGCAGTTATAGACACATTAACGCCATGATACTCCTTGAATTCTATAATATTGATAACCTCCAATGAATCCAAATCAAATCGAAGTGCATCATCACACTCTATTGAAAAAATATTTTTGAACACTCTCTTCATTTCCTCGGCATCATTTGGAATATGTTGCGCTAATAAGTCTATGTCCATTGTTGCTCTAGCAAAATTACCATCAAACAATGCATAAAAAAATACCGTCCTTTAATGTAAATCGCTCTGCATATTCTGAAATAGACAAGCGATAAATCGTCCGCTCTAAACCATACGTTACTAATTCATCCTGCATGGTTCTTCCATCTTCTTTTGCCAGATTCTTTAATCTATCCTTTACCGATATTGCACTTATCATACGAGTACCTCCAGATATGTCTTCATTATGTCACTGCACTTAAGCAGCTCTGCATACCGTAGCAGTCTATTCAGATTTCTGTCCTTTCTTCTGAGATAATTGACAAGAATTTCTTTGGTTTCCTCAATTCCTACCTTCTCTCTGTAAAGCACAATATCAACTACTGTTTTTTCTATATCATAAATTTTAAATTGATTCTTTCCTTCCTGTACATTCCTTATCCCAGTCTCATACCGCTTATTTGCATAATAATAGACCGAAATCACCGGCCAATCCGGCATTGTGGAAATTTTAGTTTTTCTATGAATCGCCACATCTACTGCATCCGGTATATAGGTCGTCAGATTATAATACGCTGCCGCACTCATCAGACATACCACTCCCTTTGGAGCGTATGCAGAAACATAATAAATT
>CAMWWS010000004.1 GCA_947178085.1 uncultured Lachnospiraceae bacterium
GTCCTGTAATCCTTCGTATTGCGGCGTAAAACCACAGCCCGTTGCCGTGTTTACAATCAAAAGAACTTTGCCTTGATAATCTGCAAGTGAAACTTCGCTACCATCCTGCGCCTTTACAGAATAACCGTAAATATCCATATTTTACCTCCTTATCAATTTTATACTATTTAATTGAACACAATTTATTATGAATAGATTGTACACAATCCATACTGCTTTGTCAACTATATTTTCCAACTTTTTCTTTTTCCTACAAGAAATCCCTTATCGCCATTGTCATTTCACAAAGGCTAAAAATAAGGACAGAAAAAAGCGGAGGTTTCCCCCCGCCTTTTATTTTACAGCTTAATCAACCTTATACAGATAAAAGTCATCCAGAGTTCCCCAGCCTTTTGCCGCACAGCTGATTGATGCGCCAACGATAAGCGTTCCGTCCTCGCCTACGGTGATGTCTGAAATTACCGGATTCTGCCAGTTACACCAGCCGCTTACACCGGTTACTGCCGCCAGATTATCTCTTCCGTTATCCGCATATATATACATATTCGCATTATCTCCTGCATCGCCGCCCTGCAAATACAGTCCGAACTCATAAGTACCGGGCTCCAGATCCGTTATCTTCTGTTCAACTGTGAAAGACACCTCCGACGTTGACCAGAAATGCAATGACATAACGCCGCTGTAAGCATCGGATTCTTTCTCCTGAAAATCCGTTGTATCACTGCTCTTACTTGTAATTTCCCACATGGAAGTATCCGCATCTTCAAAGCTCGGATTCAGTAAATAGTTAAAATTCTCTACATTTACGGTACAGCAAACTTCTGTCATTTCATCGGTAGTTTCCGTACCGTCGAGGATTCTGCCCCATATCTCATGGACTCCAGCCTGAGACGTATCGATATTTAATACCTGTTCTTCATACCACTCGACCGGAATCTCTTCGGTACTTCTGTCATTATATATAATTGTCACATTTTCGGGCATTTCGACTTCTTTACCAATCGAAACATAGACCTCGGCCACGGATATCTTTTCCACAACTTGTTCTACCAATGTGCCGCAGTGTAGATATTTAAATACCTTCAAAGATTCCAGCGGATGTCCTTCAAAATCAAACATTGCCTGATTATCCCACGAACTTCCGCCATAGTATACTCCTGCGTCCTTCGGGTCATATTCCGATGCATAGCTTGATGCCCAACCAGAACCAAAACCTTCCCATTTTTCCTGATTGCTCTTAAGCACATCGGCAGAGCTTCCGTCATAAACGCCTACCGGTATCCATGCAGGCTCCCAATAGAAAACTCCAAGTCCCGCTTCTCCGACATCGGCAACTGCCGCACATACATCACGGACAGCATTCACCTGTCCCTGCTGATTCGCCGGATAAGCCGCAACTAAGTCGCCCTCACTGACACTGTTTCCCGAACCGTCTCCGTCTTCAACCGTATAAGGATATGAAGTTTCCGCTACCAGCACTTTTTTACCATAATCTTTTGAAATTGTGCTAAGTACTTCCGTCAGGTTTTCCATACTGCCATGCCAGAATGTATAATAGGAAACCGCGAAAATATCATAATCTATTTCTTTATCCACTAACTTCTGCGCATTCGCAAGCATTCCGCTTTTATCGGAAACATCGGTAAAGTGGACTGCAATCTGGATGTCCATACCCATTTCTTTACTTATCTCCCTAATCGCCCTGGAACCCGCCTGCAAAAGCTGCCTTCTCTTTCCCCAGTCAATTTCACCGGACAAACCGTTATTGATTTCATTTCCAATCTGCACCATTCCGACTTCAGCACCCGCATTAATGATTTCTGTCAAACTTTCTCTTGTGTACTGATAAAGCGCCTCGGACTTATCTTCTATTGCCATGTCTTTCCATGCCTTAGGGCACATCTGCTTTTTCGGGTCCGCCCAGAAATCGGAATAATGATAGTCCACACACAGTTTCATTCCATACTTCGCAGCCCTCGCGCCAATCACAGCCGCTGTCGCCGTATCGTTATTGCCGCCTCCGTATCCGTTTCCGTTCTCATCATATGGGTTGTTCCAGACACGCACGCGGATATAGTTCACACCATTCTGCGCCAGTGTCTGAAAAATATCCTGCTCCGCACCTTCTTCATTATAGAAAACAACACCGCTGTTTTCTTCCACTATGATACTGGAAATATCTACTCCCCTGATAAAATCATTAGGAAGATTCTCAATCGGGTCTACATAAACTCCCGCTTCTTCCGCCTCAGTAGGCAGATCATAGGTAATCGCCTCAATCTTGGTTCTCTCATTTGCCACACTCTGCTGTTCTTCCGAAACACTGCCGGACTCGGACTCCACGTTCTCCGAAGCCGGCTGTTCTACCGTATTTCCACAGCCGCTTATCCCAATCATTGAGCATATCATTACCAATGATAAAAAGTGATTCAGCTTCTTTCTCATAATTATACTCCTCTCCTAAATTAATAATTTCAGTCTATCATAAATGAGATTATAAAAAAAGAAGAAATTTAAAAGCCTCTCCATCCATACAACAGAGAGGCTTTTGTTTTATATTGCTTTAATCAGAAATCCTATTCAGCGTAAAGTCATCTACAGTTCCCCAGCTTTTGGCGTTACACTTCATGCGTACGCCGATTGTAAGAGTTCCGTCAGTAACTTTGATTTCAGGAATCGTGGGATTCTGCCAATTAGCCCAAGTTGTTACCATGAATGGAACCGTATGCTCTTCTCCTCCGACAATCGCATATAATTCCATTTCGGCGTCTTCCGACACATCACCGCCCTGAGCAAAAGCCATAAGCTGATAAGTTCCGGGCTCTAAATCTGTTAATTCCTGCTCGATTGAGAATTCCATGTCGGAGTCCGCTGACCAGAAATGGAAAGCAACTTCTCCGGTATAAGCATCGTCTGCTTTTCTCTGGAAATCAGTCGGATTATTGTCACCTTCATATGTAACCTTCCACATTGAAGTATCGGATTCTTCAAAGCCCGGATTCTTGGCATGGTTAATCATCTTGACTTCCACATTGCAGGTTACTGCCGTACCGTCAGAAAGAGAACCTGCAATCTCGTATGTACCGCCGACATTCGTGTCGATAGCGGCAATCTGGGCCTCATCCCATGCAACATCCGCCTTTTCATTTGCCGAACGGTCATTATAAATAATATCAATCTTCTCAGGAAGACTTAAATCAGTGCCTACATCGCTGGTTACATAAACAGACGGAATTACGTCAATTGCCAATGGTGCGGTTGAACCGTATTTTAAATACTTGAACACATTTAAAGAAGCAAGCGGATAACCATCAAAATCAAACATTGCCTGATTATCCCATGAGCAGCCGCCGTAATATAATCCTGCGTCTTCCGGATCGTAGTCACCGGCATAACTGCTTGCCCATCCGCTTCCGAATTCTTCCCATATAGGTGAATTGTCAACATTTGCTTTACCGACCGGAATCCATGTTCCTTCCCAATAAAATACGCCGAGTACTCCTGCTTCATTTGCCGCTGCACAGACATCGCGGATCATGGTCGCCTGACTCTGTACTGTTGCGCCATAACCGTCAACCAGATCATCTATACCTACGAAGCTGTTGCCGCAGCCGTCACCGTCTTCTGAGGTATAACAGTATGAAGTTTCAGCAATAACAACCTTTTTCCCATATTTTTCCTGAATGAGTTTAGCGACATTCTGCATGTTTTCGTTCGTACCATCCCAGAACGGATAATATGACAGACCGAAAATATCATAATCCACGCCGAAGTTTTTCAAATTTGTAGCAATACGATCTATTGCGTCATTATCCTCAATATTGGTATAATGCACGACAATCTGTATATCTTTTCCGTATGTATCGGATATTTCACGTACCGCACGGCTTCCTGAGCTCAAAAGCATTGTAACCATGGGAACAAGCGTCTCTCCGGACATACCGTTGTTGATTTCATTACCTATCTGCACCATGCCGACATCTACTCCGGCGTCAAGAAGTTCCGTAAGACTTGCTTTTGTATAATCATAAAGCGCGTTACTTTTTTGCTCGCAGTCCATTCCTTCCCATGCTTTCGGGGCATGCTGTCTCTTAGGGTCAGCCCAGAAATCGGAATAATGGAAATCAATACATACCTTCATTCCATACTTGGTAGCACGCTTACCGAGTTCGACGGCAGTAGCCAAATCATTATTACCTCCGCCATATCCGTTACCGCTTTCATCATATGGGTCATTCCATACGCGCAGACGTATGTAATTAACGCCTGACTGCGCCATTGTCATGAAGACGTCCTGCTCTTCACCTTCATAGTTGTAATATTTAACGCCGCTCTTTTCTTCGACGAGTACCGACGATGCATCCATACCGCGTATAAAGTCATCAGAAATATTTGCAACAGGTTCCACATAAATCTCAGATTCTTCCGGACCATCCGGCAATGGAAATGCAGTGACTTCCATATCAGTCCCTTCTGACATGTTTTCCGGCTGTGTCGAATCCTGCGCTTGTCCGGAATCCTGTGTTGGCGCAGAATCCTGCGTCTGAGCTCCCGTGGCAGCATCATTGTTCGTTCCGCAGCCTGCCAAAGCAGTGATGCAAAGACTTGTGCTTACACACAAAGCAAGTAATTTTGCGTGAAAACGCTTCATAAATATATTCCTCCCTATCTGTTTTTGATACACTTTTATTCTGTCCTTATGTATCGCCATATAACTTTACTTTTCAGACTTTTTTTTCTATAATTGTCTTAAGATTGGCGATTTTATAAGAATATTATAGGCAGACAGCGCTAAACCTTTCAATATCGCAAAACGATTTTAAAGTTTCAATTTGTATCATATTCGGGATTCGTCACAAAAAGTGCAAGCTGATTCATAATATTTTAAATCAATTGAAAGAAATGGAGGGAATCATGGCAAAAGATACTATACTGAATATGCTGGAGGCATTAGACAGTATTGACTCCTCTATTAAAGTACAGAACGGAGAAAGTGATTTCAGCCGCTTTTACAGCATGAATGTTCCTTTTCAGGTTACTCTGGAATACTGTAACGGCTCTGACCCTGAAGACTATGTGAATGTGGTTACCCTGTCTTTTGATAAATCTGTTTTATATCAGGAATCCGTCGCATTGAAAAATTATTCTTATCATAAAGACGCACCGCATTTCCATGATTTCTTTGAATTTGTAATTGTATTAGAGGGAAGCATTGTCCAGAAGATAGAAGGAAAAGAATATCTGTATACTGCCGGCTCCTGCTGCCTTATTAATCGCAGCCTACGCCATCTGGAGCATTATAATTCCAAAAGTAGGGTTCTGTATATCGGTCTGTCGCCTGATTTTATCACCGGACTGTTTGATTCTGCACAGAATTCATTTTTTACGAATGAAAAAGAGATTTTCAACAGCTCTGTTTACAACTTTATCATGGATGACTTGAAAAATTCCGGAAAACGCGCATACCTTGATTTTATTCCGACCTATCGCAACTATCAGAATGTGTCACGACTGCATTCATTGACGGATACTATGGTACAAACCCTGCTTTATCCGGAATTCGGCGCTTTTTATCAGATATGCGGGCTGCTTTGCTCATTCCTGGCTTATCTTTCCTCGCCGCAATATTATCACTGTACCAATATCCGGCTTGATACAAACAGCGATTTTCTGCTTTTCTCACGTATTACAAGGCTCTTTGAGGAAAGCAACGGCCGCATGACGCGTACGGATATGGAACAGTTTCTTAATTACAGCGGCGATTATCTCAACCGCATTGTAAATAAATACACCGGTCTGTGCCTTTTTGACTATGGCATGACCTTCTGCCTGAAAAAGGCTGCACAATGCCTGACTGAAACAGACGAGCCCGTCAGCACAATTGCCGCGCGGCTTAAATTCACGAACCGCACGCATTTTTATGCCCTTTTTAAAGAAAAATACGGCGTTACACCGAAGGAATACCGAAAAATGCACTAACCAAGGTTATGTTCCATGTCGTACACTTCAAGGTATACCCGCTTACGGTTTTCTACAAGAAACCGTTTTGTCTCTTCATAAAAGTCAGGGTCATCTAACAATCTCACAATTTCGGGAGCATACATGGTGTTCTTTCCGGACTGCAGTTCTCCCACCAGCTTTTCATAGTCTTTGGCGGCAGCGTAGCAGCGTCCAATGTTATCCGTTCCGGCATCCAGCGCGTCCACCACAGTAACAATATCAGCAATCAGGCGATCGCGGACAGGACAGTCTTCATCAGAGTTCGGATAGCCTCTTCTTCCGTCATATGAGCGGTGATGGCAATAGGCTATCTTCGCCATATCATCCATTTGGAGAGCCTTCAACAGATTACAGCCCAAAAAAGGATGCAATTTGATACAGGCAAATTCCTCATCCAACAGATTGCGGCTGTAACACCCCACATAATTGAGCAGCATGCATTTTCCAAGGTCATGATACAGTCCGCTCTCATAAGCCAGCTCCAACAGCTGTTCCAGATTACCTGATGGCTCATCGACTTCATCAAAACCAAAGGTACCTGATAGCAGTTCAGGATTCACCTGCACAAGCCGGGCACAGAACCATCTGGTCAGCAACGCGACCATTCTGGAATGAACAAACGTGGGAGGATGGCAGGCCAGAATGTAATCCAACAGTCGATGGGAAAACGTTATATCCTGTCTTGATAAATACATTGCTATACGTTGAACCGCCTGGGAAACCTGAAGTCCATATTCATTATTGGGAAGTAAAAACAAATACTCCTTCTGTTTTTCCATAGCGAGGTCGAGCCGGGACTGTATTGCCTGATGTTCTTCTCTTGAAAGACATCTGGCATAGCGTGTCAGGTATTCAGGAGTACTTAAGAGCGTCCAGATATTATCCCCTGAAAAATCATGAACATCGGCAGATTCGCATAGTTCGAACAGTGTATCCATCAATTCCTGTATAGTAGCCAGTCCCATATGATATCTGGCTGCCATATTTACATACAGGGTACGTGCGCCCACACTTCTACCGCTGGTTTTGGAAATCTGTTCCTGATGATGATATATATAATCCGCAGAATCCATCACTCCCTGCGCTATGTCAGGATCATCCTTATCCCGGAGAGCGGACAGGAATTTCGTCCTGTCATAATGCATTGTATAGACATAAGAATCCCATGGAATTTCAGGATTCATCTGTCTATAGTGCGGTGACTCAAAAACTTCCATGGCTTCGTTGAAACATTTCATATAAGCCGTCCAATAGTCCGAGTCATTATCCTGTGAATTAGACAGCCCATACTTAATATTACCCAGACAGCGCAGAATATAATTTCTTGTCTGAGGATTATTCAACTCTTCATACCGTTCAAGATATGAAGCGCCCATCCTGAAATATTCGCCAATCTGCTTATGAAACAAATCCACTTTTTGACTATCATCCTTAATATTCAGATAAAATAAGGTAATTCCCTGATAGTACAGCTCGCGTATCATCAGATCAATATCCTCGTGATACTGTGCATATGTATATATCAACTGATGAATCCGATAGGCAATACCGGTGTCCAGACTACTGTTAAAATGAAAAAGCGCCTCGGCCAGTTCGCTTAACTGAGAAACCTCTTCCTCTGTAAGAGTATCTGCTTTTTTAGAAAAAAGAACTTCGTTCAGAATTTGGTTATTATCCGTATGAATCTCATATATTCGCGTCGCATTTTCACGAATCGCCTGCAGAAACTGTTCCTCAGTCATATTCGGTTCAAATCCGGGTTTGATCAGACCATGTGCCTCGTTTAGATTATCCACATATCTCTGATATAAATGCTCCATTTATTCCGCCGCCCCCTTTGAGAATGCTACGATAATTTTATATCGATATTTTATACTATACATTATCTTCCACAAACTTTCAAGTCATCTGTTTAAATCAATATCTATAATATAAAAAAAGCTTGCTAAGAATATTCACTTATGCTATAATACAGTTCGGTGGTTAACATACCACCAATAAATAGGGGAATCATACAGTGGCAGTATCACGGTCTCCAAAACCGTTCACGGGGGTTCGAATCCCTCTTCCCCTGTTTTAACTGTTACAGGCGAATCCATAGCGGGTTCGCCTGTATTATTATGAAAATAATTCTGTATTTAATATTCTTCTATCTCGCGAACTGACTCTGATAGAGATTCGCATAGAATCCGTTCATGGACAACAGAGTCTCGTGATTTCCCTGTTCGATTATGTTGCCGTCTTTCATTACCAGAATCACATCCGCTTCCTTTATAGTAGAAAGCCTGTGCGCCACAATGAAGCTTGTTCTTCCTTTCATCATGGTAGCAAAAGCCTGCTGAATCTTGATTTCCGTTCTGGTATCTATGGAGGATGTAGCTTCGTCGAGAATCAGCATGGGCGGCAGACAGAGCATGACTCTGGTAATACATAAGAGCTGTTTTTGTCCTTGTGAAAGATTTCCGCCATCCTCTGTGATAACCGTATCATACCCGTTCGGCAGACGTCTGATGAAGCTGTGAGCATGAGACGCCTTAGCAGCCGCAACTATTTCCTCGTCAGTTGCATCAGGTTTTCCCATAACGATATTATCACGTATCGTACCTGTTTTCAGCCATGTTTCCTGCAATACCATACCATAATTTGCTCGAAGGCTTTTTCTCGTAACTTCTCTGATATCATAGCCGTTTACACGGATTGCCCCTGAGTCCACGTCATAGAAGCGCATCAGCAGATTGATGACTGTTGTTTTTCCGCAGCCTGTCGGTCCGACAATGGCGATTCTCTGCCCCGGTTTAACCGCGAGATTAAAATTCTCTATCAGCTTTTTGTCAGGAACATAAGAAAAAGACACATCTTCAAGCGCTACCGTACCGTCGGCATGACCTAATGAAACAGCGTTATCCGGTTCCGCAATCTGCGGTTCTTCTTCTATCAATTCAAATATTCTGGCAGCACATGCAAGCGCGTTCTGCAGTTCCGCTACTACTCCTGATATCTCATTGAAAGGCTTGGTATACTGGTTAGCATAGCTTAGGAAACAGGAAAGCTGTCCTACGCTGATACCTCCCCGTATTGCAAGGAGCGCGCCGCAGATTGCCACGCCCGCATACACCAGGTTATTGACAAATCTGGTCGATGGATTCGTAATGGAGGAGAAAAAGATTGCATTTAACGACGCCTTTTGCAGCCTTCCGTTGATTTCATCAAATTTTTCCAAAGACTCATCCTCATGGGAAAAAGCCTGCACGATTTTCTGGTTCCCAATCATCTCATCGATAAAAGCAGTCTGCTCTCCTCTGGTCTCGGACTGCAGTTTAAACATAGTAAAGGTTTTCTTAGCTATAAAGCCCGCTACCAGAAATGAAAGCGGCGTAATAAGCACAACCACTCCGGTGATGCCTACATTGATACTGAGCATGAATCCAAGAGTTCCGACTATAGTGATGACTCCGGTAAAAAACTGTGTAAATCCCATTAAAAGACCGTCCGCAAACTGGTCCACATCCGCTATGACACGGCTCACTATTTCACCGTAAGAATGTCCGTCGATATATTTAAGCGGCAGTATCTCTATTTTCCGGAATGCCTCATCTCGGACGTCCTGCACTATCCTGTAAGTCAACTTATTGTTGCAGACATTCATAAGCCATTGCGCCAATGCTGTAATTATAATAACCACAGCCATTTTCTGAAGAATTACAAGAATCCCCGGAAAATCCACCAATCCTTTTTCGATAATAAGGTCTATGGCATATCCCGTCAGAATCGGCAGATACAATGTAAGCGCCACGCTTACGCCAGCCATCACAATCGACAATGACAGATAGAGCCAATATTTTCTTACGTATCGAAGCACTTTATTTAATGTATCCTTTTGCCTTGCTTTTTGCTCTGATTTCGCCCGTTCCATTTCATATATTCCTTTCTGTTATAACAGTCATTGTAAATAATTAAACCTGCGAATAATGAATCTCCTTATATACCTCACATGTCTCAAGCAGTTCCTCATGTGTACCGATTCCTGCCATTCTGCCGTCATCCAGTACGATAATCTGATCGGCGTGCTGAATGGACGAAGTTCTCTGTGATACGATGAAAACAGTAGTACTGTCTCCCATCTCGCGAATCGATTTACGCAGCTTGGCGTCTGTAGCATAATCCAATGCGGAAGCGCTGTCATCCAGAATCAGTATTTCCGGCTGCTTCACGACCGCCCTGGCAATCGTCAGACGCTGTCTCTGACCTCCGGACAGATTCTTTCCGCCCTGTGCAATAGGCTCATCCAGCCCTCTCGGCTTGGTGTCAACGAATTCCTTCGCTTGAGAGACTTCCAATGCCCTATTCATTTCCTCTGTCGTAGCGTCCTGCTTTCCCCAGGCTAAATTATCTCTGATACTTCCCTGAAAAAGAACCGCCTTCTGCATTACCATACCGATTTTATCCCGTAGTTCTTCCATCTGATAATCCTTAACGTCCTTTCCGTCTATCTTTACGTTGCCCTTAGTAGCATCATAAAACCGCGGAATCAAATGTACTAATGAAGACTTTCCTGAACCGGTTCCTCCGATGACTCCTATAGTCTGACCTTTTTTTATCTTAAAATCAATGTCGCTCAGGGATTCCGCACCGGCACCGCTATAGGTAAGAGCGACATGGTCAAATTCCACTGCATATTGCTCAGTTTGACCATATTGGTCAGTATTGTTTGAACTCTCTCTTTTCTCCTTCCACTCCATGCCGGACTGTATCTCGAATACTCCCTGAATACGATTTGCACAGGCAAGAGCTTTCGTAATCGTAATAATCAGATTGGCAAGCTTGATAAGCTCAATAAGAATCTGGGACATATAATTGACCAAGGCAACAACTTCTCCCTGTGTGATATATCCCGTATCAACTCTGACAGCTCCGGTATAGATTAAGGCTACAGTTGCAGCATTTACAATAATAAATGTGACCGGATTAGTCAGTGCAGAAAGTTTTCCTACGAACAATTGAATATCAGTCAATTCACTGTTACTTTGTTCAAATGCTTCTATTTCCTGCTCTTCTTTGTGAAAAGCACGGATGACTCTTACACCGGTCAGATTTTCCCTCGTTCTGCCTAACACCTTATCCAGTCCCGCCTGTACCTTCTTATAAAGAGGCATCGTAATCATCATAATACCGAACACAACCACCGACAGAAGCGGTATAGTCACTACAAATATAAGCGCTGCTTTTACATCAATCGTAAAAGCCATTATCATCGCGCCAAACACAATAAATGGTGAACGTAAGAATAACCTCAATACCATATTCACGCCGTTCTGTACCTGATTGACATCAGATGTCATGCGCGTAATCATGGTTGATGTGCCAAGCGTATCTATCTCGGTAAAAGAAAGCTTCTGCAGATGCTCAAACAACGAATGCTTCAACTGTGTAGAGAATCCTACCGCGGCTTTGGCGGCAAAATACTGTGCGGTTATGGAACAGGTAAGCCCTATTAATCCAAGCAATACCAGAATCAGTCCCATTTTCAGTACATACGATATATCCGAGCTGTAGATTCCTTTATCTATTACCGCTGCCATTACAATAGGAACAAACAGTTCAAATCCTGCTTCCAGCATTTTAAAAAGCGGAGCCAGAATTGTCTCTTTCTTATAATCCTTTAAAAAAACCAGCAATTTTTTCATAACGCTAATCCTCCAAAATAAGCAGCCTGTCACGATGCATATAATTACAATTCTACATCTTCGTACATGCCTCTGATTTCCGGTTCATACAAAACGGCAGTTCAATTCTCATCAAACTGCCACTCTAAAGGCACTACACTAATTATATCAACTCAATAGCATCATTTATAGAAGATACACCGATTATCCTTACATCCTTTATATTCTTTAGCTGTTTTACGCATACCTGGGGAATAATGCAGGTAGTATATCCCATCTTGGCCGCTTCCCTGACGCGCTGCTCTATCATGCTGACGCTGCGTACTTCACCGCTTAAGCCTATTTCTCCGAAAGCCGCCATCTTATCATCAATCGGACGGTTTTTGAAACTTGAAGCTACCGCCATCGCAATCCCCAAATCTATCGCAGGCTCTGTGATTTTCATACCTCCAGCCAGATTGACATATGCGTCACAATCTGACATCTGTAATTCCACACGCTTTTCTAAGACAGCCATCAGCAGATTGACTCTGTTAAAATCCGTTCCAATTGCCTGTCTTCTGGGAAAGCCGAAGTTAGTACGGCAGACCAAAGCCTGAATTTCTATCAGAATCGGTCTTGTTCCCTCCATAGAACAGGACACAATAGAGCCGCTTGCCCCTTCCGGTTTTCCTTCCAGCATAAATTCAGAAGGATTAGCTACTTCCATTAATCCCTGTTCCTGCATCTCGAATACGCCGATTTCATTGGTTGAGCCGAAACGGTTTTTCACCCCCCGCAATATGCGGTATGAAGCATGTCGGTCTCCTTCAAAATATAAAACCGTATCCACCATATGCTCCAATACTCGCGGTCCCGCTACAGTTCCCTCTTTTGTCACATGCCCTACTATGAATATGGAACTTCCAAGCCCCTTGGCAAGCTGCAGAAAGACGTTTGTTGCCTCTCTGACCTGCGATACGCTGCCCGGCGCTGACGAAACATCTTCCTGATACACAGTCTGAATTGAATCAATGATTGTAATATCCGGTTCGATATGTCTGATGGTTTCTTCTATGGTTCGCAGATTAGTCTCACATAAAAGCAGCAGGCTTTCACCAAATTCTCCTATGCGGTTTGCCCTGATTTTAATCTGTTTTAAAGATTCTTCACCGGAAATATACAGAACCTTTCTGTTATCCTGCGCAATATTCCGGCATACCTGTAAAAGAAGAGTAGACTTGCCTATACCCGGATCGCCGCCTACCAGAATCAAAGAGCCGGGCACAATTCCTCCGCCCAGCACTCTGTCCAACTCCTTTATATGGGTAGACAATCTTTCCTCATCCTGTAACGCAATATCAGAAAGCTTTGTAGGTTTAGTCTCTTCCCGTCTTGCCACGGCACCCGAAGCCGTTCCCACACTTTTTGCGCTTATCTTCTCTTCCACAAAAGTATTCCATTCACGACAGCCCGGACACTGCCCCATCCATTTAGACGACTCATATCCGCAGCTCTGACAGTAGAATACTGTAGTCATTTTCGATTTTGCCATAAAACCTCTTATTTATATTACTTTACTATCCTTACACTGACTTCTCCGGCACCCGCAAGTTCCACGCTGACACTCAGCTTACCGCCCAGATTGGTCTTCATTCTTCCTATACTTTCATCATTAATAAAGACTTCGTATTCCGTTTCGTCTTCCAAGCCTACAGTAATCTGGGCATCTTCATCTCCCTCTACCTGAAAGCTTACGCCGTCCTCTTTTTCCATAAAATTATTAACGCTGGTACCCGGTACGGATTCGTACGTAAACATACCATTTTTCTCAAGCTTAGTTATGCTATTATAGGTTTTCACCTTTAATAAGTCACCCGCATGCTCGAAATCTTCAATTTTAGCCTTTGCAGCAAGCTTATGGTTTCCAAAGCTGACTGCGCCGTCTGCCTCTGTGCGAATCAATTCTTCTACTACAGCCATTGCTCTTCCTCCTATGTCACTCTATTGTCATTGTTTTATAGCATAAACAACCTTTTTACCCTTAATGGTAGCGGATACCTTATCACCGCTCTTCACATTTCCTGATAGAATCTCTTCCGCAAGCGAGTCTTCTATCTCCGTCTGAATAGCACGCTTCATCGGTCTTGCACCCATCTTGGCATCTATATATCTCTCCACTATATACTCCCTGAGTGCAGGTGTAATAGTCAAATCAATATTCATCTGAGCAGCGCATCTTTTCACAAGGTTCTTTGATAAAAGCGACACTATCTGCTTCATATTGTCTTTGTTTAATGCGTGGAATACTATAATTTCATCAATTCTATTGATAAATTCCGGCTTGAAAATTCTCTTTACCTCTTCCATAACACCGGATTTCATCTTTTCATAATCCTGCTTTTCACTGCTGCCCGACGTAAATCCCAGGTTCTTCGGCTCCACGATTTTCTGCGCTCCGGCGTTGGAAGTCATAATCAGAATTGTGTTCTTAAAACTTACTTTACGCCCCTTGGAATCCGTAATATGCCCATCATCAAGCACCTGTAACAGTATATTGAATACATCAGGATGAGCTTTTTCTATTTCATCAAAAAGCACGACAGAATAAGGATTCCTTCTTATCTTCTCACTCAGCTGCCCACCCTCTTCAAAACCTACATATCCCGGAGGCGATCCAATCATCTTAGATACGGAATGTCCTTCCATATATTCGGACATATCGACACGTATAAGTGCGTTTTCTGAGCCAAACATCGCCTCTGCAAGCGCTTTGCTGAGTTCGGTCTTGCCTACTCCGGTAGGTCCCAAGAATAGAAATGAACCAATCGGTCTGTTCGGGTCCTGCAAACCAACACGACCTCTGCGCATAGCCTTGGCTACTGCCGTAACCGCTTCCTCCTGTCCTATAACGCGTTTATGAAGGGTTGACTCAAGCTTTAAAAGTCTTTCACTCTCTTTCTCAGCAAGCTTCTTCACCGGAATCTTCGTCCAGAGTGCTACTACCTCTGCAATCTCATTTTCTCCGATACATAAGTCTCTCTTTTCATCATCCTTTTCAAGCTTTTTCACCATGCGCTCATATTTCTTAATCAGCGCTTCCTGTTTCTTCCTAAGTTCGCCCGCCTGTGTAAAGGCTTCAATTCTGATGGAACGTTCTATCTGCAAATCTACCTTTTGAATTTCATCAGACAGCTCTTTTAACTTATCCGGCTGTTTTGCGGCTTTCAGTCTCGCCGCTGCCGCCGCTTCATCTATCAGGTCAATTGCCTTATCAGGCAGATTTCTGTCGTTGACATATCTTGATGATAAAGCAACCGCTGCCTTGACTGCCTCTTTGGTAATAGTAACCTTATGATGCTCCTCATATTTATAAGCAATACCCTGTAATATATTTTCAGCTTCTTCTATAGTAGGTTCTTCTATAGTCACCGGCTGGAATCTTCTCTCCAATGCCGCATCTCTCTCTACATATTTCCGATACTCTGCAATCGTCGTAGCTCCGATTAACTGAATCTCTCCTCTGGCAAGCGATGGCTTCAGAATATTTGACGCATCAATAGCGCCTTCTGCGCCGCCCGCGCCGATGATAGTATGCATCTCATCCAAAAAAAGAATGATATTACCATCCTCAATGACTTCCTTGATTACTTTTTTAATTCTCTCTTCAAATTCACCACGGTATTTACTGCCTGCTACCATACCTGACAAATCAAGCGTCATTACCCGCTTGTCCTGCACAGTAAACGGCACGTCTCCCGTTATGATTTTCATTGCAAGACCTTCCACAACTGCCGTCTTGCCCACTCCAGGTTCACCGACAAGGCATGGATTATTCTTCGTTCTTCTGCTTAAAATCTGAACTACCCGCCTGATTTCCTCTTCCCTGCCGATAACAGGGTCAAGTTTTCCTTCTCTTGCAAGCGCCGTTAAATCCCTGCTGTACTGCTCCAGCGTCGAAGCAGAAGATTTCTTTTTATTCTGCTTCTTCCCCAAATCTTCTTTATACAGGGATTTATCAGCTCCCATAGCCGTCAGGACTTCCACATACAGCTTCTGAATGGAAATTCCCATTGTACTGAGAAGTCTGACTGCTACATTATCGCCTTCCTTTAATAAAGCGAGTAAAATATGCTCTGTTCCTGTCTTTTCACTGTGAAAACGTTCAGCCTGCCTGTGTGCCTCTTCAAGCACCTTCTCGGCTCTTGGAGAGTATCCATCCCTTTCTGCCAGCATGACCGTACTCTCCGGTGCGATCAAATCTTTTATCATCTCTTTTATCTGATATTCCTCTACACCGCTGTTTTCCAACACTGTAGCGGCAACTCCGGTATTCTCCCTGAGCAGGCCTAAAAGGATATGCTCTGTTCCAACATAACTCTGTTTGAAATTTCTGGCTGCACGTTCAGCCAGAATGAGCGCTGTCCTCGCCTTATCAGTAAATTGTGACTGCATGATCATACTCCTCCATAATCCTCATATATTTCATCTATAAGAGCATGCACTTCTTCTCTGGAAATATTCTTACAATATGCCCTTGCAAGAATAACCTGCATTGCTCTTCTCATCTCTTCTAATGCATGCATTCTATTGATATCAATCGCAATCACTGCACCTTTTCTCCTGTCAACCTTCACAAAGCCTTCCTGTTTCAAGATGGAATATGCCTTATTGACAGTGTGCATGTTGATTCCAATCCTATCTGCAAGCTGCCTTACTGATGGAAGTGTATCTCCCTCTCTGAATCTCGAAGCTGCAATCCCCATTACAATCTGATTTTTCAACTGCAGATACAAAGCCTCATCACTGTTAAAATCTATTTCTATTTCAACTATCATAAGTCCTCCATTTCTGCAATCTTACTTTAGTCGTCTCCCTTATCCTTGTCCTTCATATTCAGAAATTCAAATTCAAAGTCATCATCATCCGCCAGGAAATTTTTTGCCTTTTTCTTAGGCGCCGGCTTCGGACGCTCTGTTCCATCATCTTCATAAGTAACTTCTTTCGCAGGAGCTTTCCTCTCCGGATCTACGGTTTTTTTCCGTACAGGCGGCTGCTGAGAGTCAGATGACGTGCTCTTTCTTCTTACTTGTCCTTCCTGTCTGTCGGCATTACTTCTGCTGCTGCCACTCCTTACCTCTCTGTTTTCCCTGTTTTCTCTATTTTCCCTGTTCTCTCTAATACGTCTTTCAGCCTTCCAATTATCGCTGTCATCTTCATCTTCTTCACCAATATAGGCATCTCTTAATTTGAAGAACATACAAGTCAGCAATACGGCAAGTATAATGACTAACGCAACCAGAATAACAATGGCTATACGCTGTTTGGAAATTGTTTTTCCATCTATTTCCGCATTGACGCTTTGCGAATGCGCTGCCTTAATTAAATCCTCAACCTTCTGTCGTGTAGCTTCCGGACCTGTATAATCATGAAGATACCATGCATATCCTTCGCCCTTAGGGTCTTCATAAACCACTTCATAGTCCAGATTTACCGTCGGTTCTTCCACCTCTGGTTCTTCTGTCGGTGCCTCAGGCTCTTCCGCCGGCGGTTCTTCTACCGGTACCATATCACCCAGAGTTATAAGATCATTACGTATATATCCGGTTTTTTCTGAACCGCTTGTTCCCGTGAATGTAACATAATACCATACACCGTCGCTGCCGTTTGTCTGCCCGCTTATTATAAGAGTTGTATTCTGCGGCATGGAGTCTACAGTTCCTGCGCTTGTAGAAGCTTTACTTCTGATTTTGGCTTTAGCTGCCTTAACCGTAGCATATTGAAGACTCAATGGCGTTTCCGGTTCTACTTCTGCTCCCGATGCTGCAGAACTCGCCGGCGTTGTCTGTGCCGTATTTGCATCAGCTGAATCAGTCTTTTCTATAAGGTCAGAACGTACATAGCCCTGCGTATCACCTGAACTGATCTGATACCACAATGTTCCTGACGCGTCATTAACCTCATTTGTTATGGTTACCGTTGCTCCCTGCGATAAACCTCCGATTGCTTCGCTGTTCACATCCGCTGACTGTCTGACTTTAGCGTTCTGCTTTACTTTTCCTGTCGAGTCAGCCATACTAATGGTTTTCTGCCCCATAAAAATGAGAAAAGCACAAATCATTACCACCGCTAACTTCATAACCTTTACACTTCTGCATTTTTCAATTTTTTTCATCTCGATACCTCAACTCTTTCTTTTGTTGCTTTATATTTTTTAAAGTTCTCTGTTATTATCCACGCCGGAAACGCTTTGCACCTTCCTCTGCGTTGCCGCGCTCCATACCAAAGCCTGCCATCATCTTAGCCTGCTTCTGGCGTGCTTTGTCCTCAACCATCTTGTTATAGGAAACCTCGCATTTCGAACATACTCTTCCCGAACGAATGCTTGCACCACACATTTCACATTTTAAGAACATGTGGGAATCGTCAGCAACCTCAAGGCGGGATTCTTTGAGCATCGTGCGAATCGTCTTCTGTTTTACACCAGTCGCTTCCGCCGCCTGAGCCATGGTAACTCCGCTGTTTTTCTCAACATAGTTGCGTACCTTCCCGTAATCATCATAATCCACATACTTACACTTTTCACACCTATACTCACCGCAGCCCTTAAACACCATCACTCCGCCGCATTCTGGGCATTCTACCGGACGGTTGTATACATCTAAATCTACAAAATCCTTTATGCCTCTCATATATATTCTCCCCTTATATATTAACTCTGTAAAAAGTTATTTTAAACTAAGTTCATTTATTCCACTTCATCTATCGCCTTTCCTATATCATTTCTCATGTATTTTTTCTCAAAATCAACCCAGCCTGCTGCCTGATAAGCATTAGCCCTTGCTTCCTTCAGGTTATCGCCGGTTGCCGTTATGCCAAGCACTCTTCCACCGCTTGTCACAATGCCTTTCTCTGTGAGCTTGGTACCTGCATGGAAACAATAATAGCCTTCTTTGCCTTCAAACTTATTAAGACCTTCAATTGGAAATCCTTTTTCATATGAGATCGGATAGCCTCCTGATGCAAGAATCACACAGACCGCTGCATTATCTTCAAACTGCAGGTCAATTGTATCAAGCGTACCGTCAATGCACGCTTCCATGACTTCAATTATATCATTTTTCATTCGCGGCAGCACTACCTGAGCCTCCGGGTCTCCGAAACGCGCATTATATTCCAGAACTCTCGGTCCTCCCTGCGTCAGCATCAGCCCGAAGAAAATAACGCCTTTAAACGGTCTTCCTTCCGCCGCCATTGCGTCTACCGTCGCCTGATAGATATATTTTTTACAGAAATCGTCTACTTCATCAGTGTAAAAAGGACTTGGCGAAAATGTTCCCATACCTCCCGTATTGGGTCCCATATCGCCGTCATTTGCACGTTTATGATCCTGTGCGGATGACATTATTTTAATGGTCTTTCCGTCAACAAACGATAAAACGGAAACCTCCCTTCCTGTCATAAACTCTTCAATAACCATGCGGCTTCCCGCATCTCCGAATTTTTTATCTTCCATAATGGTTTTAACGCCGTCTATGGCTTCTTCCAATGTATTACAGATCAATACGCCTTTACCGAGCGCCAGCCCATCCGCCTTTAACACAATAGGCATATCCGCTGTTTTCAAATATTCAACTGCCTTCTTCGGGTCGTCAAAGGTTTCATATGCGGCTGTCGGAATATTGTACTTTTTCATCAAATCTTTGGAGAACGCCTTGCTTCCTTCCAGAATCGCCGCATTTTTCCTCGGTCCGAATACACGCAGTCCCGCGGATTCCATCTCATCCACCAGACCGCCGACCAACGGGTCATCCATGCCTACGATTGTAAGGTCTATTGCATTTTCCTTGGCAAACGCCGTCAGTTTATCAAATTCCATTGCGCCTATCGGAACACATTCTGCAATCTGCCCGATTCCCGCATTTCCCGGGGCGCAATATATTTTATCTGCTTTTTTACTCTTAGCCACGCTTGCGGCTATCGCATGTTCCCTTCCGCCGCTTCCTACAATCAATACTTTCATAATATAGCCTTGCCTTTCTTTGTATGCTTATTGGATATCCGGACGACTCACTCTGTTCTTACGGTATTTCCATCTAAATGTACTTTCCCATTGGCAATTAAGTTTATTGCCTGTGGAAGAATCTTCCACTCTGCCTGCTCCATCACTCTTTTTTGTAAAATCTCCGGCGTATCATCGTCTTCTATCATAACCGCTTTCTGTAAAATAATAGGTCCTGTATCAGTTCCCTCATCTACAAAATGTACGGTGGCTCCGGTCACTTTAACGCCGCGCTCCAGAACCTTCTCATGTACCGTCAGCCCATAAAAACCCTTTCCGCAAAAAGAGGGTATGAGCGACGGATGAATATTTATAATCCTGTTTCTGTAGGTCTGAATCATCTCCTGTGGAAGTACGACCATAAATCCCGCCAAAACTATTAAATCCGGTTCTTTCTCATTAACGGCATTTAAAAGCTGTGTATGGAACTGCTCCCTGTCCGCATAATCCTTAGGCGATATGCAGACCGCATCTATTCCTGCATCCGAAGCACGCTTCAGCGCGTAAGCATTTCTGTTGTTACTGATCACACGCACAATTTCAGCATTTGTAATCAAACCCTGTTTAATGGCATCAATAACTGCCTGTAAATTTGTGCCGCCACCGGAAACACATACGAGTACTTTTAACATTTTAATACTTTGCTCCTTTTACAGACTAACTATCCTTATAGTAAAGTAACACCCTTTTCGCCTGAAATTATACTTCCGACCTCATACGGCGTTTCTCCCGCCTGACGTACTGCTTCCATAACCCTATCGACATCTGCTCTGTCAACGGCAAGCACCATACCGAGTCCCATGTTATAAGTATTATACATCATTTTTTCTTCAAGTTTACCTGTTTTTTGCAATAAATTAAAAATAGGTGGAATCGGATAACTGTCTTTCTTAATCTCAGCATTCACGCCATCGGGCAGCATTCTCGGAATATTCTCATAGAAACCGCCGCCGGTAATATGACTGCATCCTTTTATCGTAACGCCTGCATCCTTGACGGCTTTTAAAGCCTTCACATATATCTTGGTCGGAGTAAGAAGCGTTTCACCAAGCGTAGCTCCGAGTTCATCATAATAAGTATTCAGGTTCTCTTTAGTCATCTCGAACACTTTTCTCACAAGGGAAAAGCCATTACTATGTACTCCTGAGGATGCTATTCCGATCAAAGCATCACCCGACTTTATATTCTCGCCCGTGATTAAATCCTTCTCATCAATAACGCCGACCGTGAAACCTGCAAGATCATATTCTTCCTCCGGCATAAGTCCCGGATGTTCGGCAGTCTCACCGCCAATGAGGGCAGCTCCCGCCATTTTACAACCTTCCGCAACACCTTTTACTATTGACTCTATTTTCTCCGGGATATTTTTGCCGCAGGCAATATAATCGAGGAAAAATAACGGTTCGCCGCCTGCACATGCGATATCGTTCACACACATTGCCACGCAGTCAATTCCTATAGAATCATGCTTATCCATTAGGAATGCCACTTTCAGTTTGGTTCCGACGCCGTCCGTTCCCGACACCAGTGTCGGTTTTTTCATGTCTTTTATCTTACTTAAGGAAAAAGCTCCTGAGAATCCTCCGAGACCTCCGATAACTTCCGGTCTCATTGTTTCTTTCACATGCTTTTTTATCAATTCTACCGATTTGTATCCTGCTTCAATATCTACGCCCGCTGACTTATAATCCATCCTTATTCCCTATTCCTTTCTCAGCCGCAAAATTTAAGGCAATCACTAAGTTCGTGAAATACCGCTCATTGATTTAGTAATTCTTATATCCGACTTCCTGTAACCTGGCGTCCTTTTTCTGTACACTTTCCTTAAGCTCTTTTGTATAATCCTTTAACCGCTGTAATAAGGCTTCATCCGACACAGCCAGAATCTTTGCCGCTAAAATACCCGCATTCTCTCCTCCGTTAATTGCCACGGTTGCTACCGGAATACCCGATGGCATCTGAACGATGGAATAAAGAGAATCCACCCCGCCTAAATCCGAAGTCTTCATAGGAATGCCGATAACAGGCATGGGAAAAATTGCCGCGCACATACCCGGTAAATGGGCTGCCTTGCCGGCACCTGCTATGATTACTTTAAAACCTTTGCTCTCTGCGCTTTTCGCATACTCAAAGAATACATCCGGCTCCCTGTGAGCGGATATGATCGTCATCTCATATGAGATTCCAAGCTTCTCAAGAATATCTGCGGCTTTCGCCATTACGGGCATATCCGAATCGCTGCCCATCACGATGCCTACCTGTGCCATATGCCATTCCTCCCATATATTCAGCTTAGGAATTAATAAATTATATTAAATATTCTTTTTAATACTATTTAATACTACATCTTGTAGATAAATTAGATAATACTGTAAATATTGTACTAGATTTTACTATAATACGCAATATGAATTTGTAACTGAAATATAAAAATTACATTTCAGTTTCCGATATGTAAATTTTACATTTCAGTTTCTGACATGTAAAATCTACATTAATTATTAAAAGCTTCTTACTCAAATGCTTCATTCAGCGGTTCGCAGCCTGTAAGAACGAATCTCCCTTCCACTATAATCGGAATCACTTCGTTGTCTTTCGTCACTACCGACAACTCTCCGAGTTCGTCATAGGGAATCGTAATGTCTGTGTGGCAGTTATAATACGCCTTCATTGTATCCTCGTTTCTAAGCGCGGATACCTCATTATCACGCGCTATGATTTCTTTACCGTCGGGATTATATACTTTAACGTCCTCTGCATGGGAATAACAGGTGTCTCCTACTGCAAAATGCGGACCGGTCTTCTCGGCTATCAGAATCGGCATCTTATCTTCTATGCCGTACTTCCTTGCAACCACATAAGCCGTCGTATTCGTTCCTATAGCGAATTCACCGATCGGCAGCGTATCATGGTGGTAAAGGACATTATCCTTGATATACTTCAGGTTTTCCTCCTCCGTATCAAAATTTGCACAGCTGTATTCCGTAATCATACCGTCACGGAAACTGACAGTGATATCTTTATATTCCAATTCATGTAAAAATACTCTCGTAACATGAAGTATTCCTTCCGTTCCCGTAAGCTGCGGTGATGTAAAGACCTCTCCTACCGGAATATTCACATCTGCGACGCAATTCTCAAAATTTGTCTCTTTATCAGGATTATTCAAGGTATGCAGCATGATTTTCAAATCTGTGCGGTTTTTTCCCATTCCCTTAACCAATACATACTCTCCCAAATCCAGCGTATCTATAATCTTCTGCTGGATTCCCTGATACAATTTATAGTCCAGAGTATTGATGCGTATAATCTCATCAAAAATCTGCTCATATTGGCTTCCTATATCCGGAACGGGAAATGCAATTATCGTAAAGCTTCTCTCTTCACCCTTAATATACTGATTCTGCAAAGCGCCGGCTTTGGAAGCATATTCCACCGACATTTTCTGCTGCTTATCGCTAAAGCGGCAGGCTTCCTTCTTATTCTGCGGTACGAAGGGTTTCTCACCGAAAATCTCCAGAACCGCAGGGCCGCCGAATACTCTCGCTTCCTCCTTATATTGCTCAAATGCATTCTGCAGACATTCGAGCTTTCTCGTTACAAGCGGTTTATCTAAAAACAACGCTTGGTCTTCCTTATGGTCGTAATCGAACTGTTTATTCGGATTGGCACCGAAATATCCATTTTTGTTCACGCTGCGCCCCTGAAAGATATTGCTGCCCGAACGGTAGACCGTCGGTTTTAAACCGATTCGGTCAAAATTCTGAATTGCAACTTTTATCATTCTCTCAAATCCAAGGCATAAACGTATATTCACTGTCTTTTTGATAGAGATGTCTTTATTTCCCACTTCAAAACCGATGCGGTACCCCTCGGTATAGGTATCAGCCATCAGCTTTACAGTCTCTTCTGACAGTTGTGTCATATGCTTCGCCGTTCTGATTTCACTCTCTGTCACATATTCACCATAGTAGTATAAATACCTTATATCGGAAAGGTCGTTTTCCATAATGATGCGTGTTGCAAAATTCCGCTGCGGAAGCACCATGGAAGCTACCTTTTCACATGCTTCATACTCATAATAATCGCTTACATACCAGTAAGCAATCTGTCTGATACTCTCTGCATCAGGCGGTGCGGAATCATTATCGCTGTCCCCCGCTGCCGATTCTGCCTTATCTGCCGCACCTTCCTCTGCAGCACAGACAAATGCCTGATATATCTCCAACAAAAGCTCCATTCTAATGACCATTACGGTCAATATTTGTTCAAACGCCGCAGGAATCATGCCCCGCAGCTCAGCATATACAAAGGATAGCAGCTGCCCCATTGACTCACCGAAACAACTGACGGCATAAGAAGGATTGGCATAACTATGGTCATAATTCTCAGGAAGAATATCCTCATATAATTCCCTATTCTTACGCTGTAGTTCCTCCAAAGAAGCCTTATATATGCTGCCATCTTCCACAAAATCCCATGTTTCTTTCATTAGGATAATGAATGCCGACATCTTATTAAAATAATCCTGATATTTTTTATCGCATATTTCTTCACCTTGAATCTGCAATATTCTGTCATATGCCAACGTAAAACGCTCCTGTTCCAACTGCGCTTTTTCAACATCCGTTATATTTTCATGCATTATAAAACCATGCCCCTTTCTTAATCTGCGAATTTGTTCCATTCGCCGCACTTAAGCAGCGTATTTTTTATCCGATATCATATGCTCCCGCATATAAAATAGCGCTCACGATTGCCAGCGCCAATACATTTAGAGTGATGCCGAGATAAGAGAAAAAGTAATATTTATCCTTTTCTGTTTTGGAAACCACACCTAATCCTGAACCGACCAATGCAAATATGGTCACCAAAAAAGCTGCAGCCCCA
This sequence comes from uncultured Lachnospiraceae bacterium, assembly GCA_947178085.1. Next base: position 24,595 of record CAMWWS010000004.1, read on the forward strand.
TACTGGCTGGGTATCTCTCCGGCGCTGCGATAACTCATAAAAACCATATATACCAGCGTAGCCAGAGATATAACGCCAAGAATGGTCGCCATAATCCCCGTAAGTGTATGACTCTTATTAGTAAACATATAACTGTTCTTACGGCTCATTTACATACTCCTCATACTATAGTTTTAAATGATTGATAAATGGGCATTCCGTAACGGAAATACCCATCATTTTCTCAGAATAATATTTTATTTCTTCCCGCCAGAAGCTTCGCTCCTCCAATAATCAGAAGGATTCCGCTCGTTATACCCGATACTAAAATAACCACTCCGACTGCAATATTCATTGCACCGGCTCCGCCCATTGTTTTATATGTTCTTTCTTCCATCCTGATTTCCTTCCTTTCCTATCTTTATTTTTCTATCCCTATTTTGCTCCATACTGCTCATAATATGCGTCAATAGCCGCTTTCAGCGTATCGTCAATATAAACGCTGCCATTATAAGGCTTGTTATACAGACATTCGACTACTTCTTCCATTGTAACAATAGCATTCGCTCCGAATCCATACTTTTCTTTAATCTCATCAAGCGCGCTCTTCGAGCTCTCAAGTCCTCTCTCCATACGGTTTAAGGATACCATCAGACCCTTAATCTCCACATCCGCCTGCGCTTTGATAATAGGGAAGGTCTCTTCTATGGATTTTCCTGATGTCGTAACGTCTTCTATGATGACTACCTTATCGCCGTCCTTAAGCTTGCTCCCCAGAAGAATGCCCGTATCGCCATGATCTTTGACTTCCTTACGGTTGGAGCAGTATCTGACTTCCTTTCCGTATAACTCGCTGATTGCCATCGTCGTTGCTACTGAAAGGGGAATACCTTTGTATGCAGGTCCGAACAGCACATCAAAATCAAGACCGTAGTGGTCATGAATAGCCTGCGCATAGTATACTCCCAACTGATGCAGCTGCGCGCCTGTCACATATGCGCCCGCATTCATAAAGAATGGAGATTTTCTTCCGCTTTTTAATGTAAAATCACCAAATTTGAGTACCTGACAGTCTACCATGAACTCAATAAACTGTTTCTTATAGTCTTCCATATTTTCCAAACCTCCATATCTATGATTTTTCAACTCTCCCTGTTTTCCGGAAATGTCTATTTACAACAATTCTACCACATTTATCCTTGTTATTCAAACAGATATTCCATTTCGTAAATCTCATACCTCCGGCTCGAATGCCTACCAATAAATGCCCTCATATGCGTAAGCATGTGCATAATCATAACTGATATTTGTTTCTTTCTCCGGTTTAAATTGTTTTCCCTGTAAAATATAATATCGCCAACTAGGTGCACCATCATACAAATCTTCATGACCATGCGCGGAAACAACTTGTACCTCCAGATTGCAGGTATTATCTGTCTCACTCTGTATTGCCTGCATCATTTCAAGAATTCTTTCCTGCACCACCTTTTCATGAACCGCTTTCTCCTCTCCGGACAGCTCTATGTCATCAATACTTAAGTGAAAACTGGTCTTAATCGGATAATGATTATATATTTCTTCACAATTTAACTCCGAAAGGCGAAGCAACGTGTCTCTGTCACTGTAAGCCGCCAGCAACTGTTCCTTATATTTTCGATTACCCTCCCTAATTCTTTTATACTCTTTTTGTGTGTCCGTCGTATAACTGAATCCATCGACGCCGATATAAACATGGCAATAGCTCCTTTTTGTCAATTCTTCAAGAGTCCCTTCATCAAAATAATCAATCAGATATTTTTTCTCATAATACTGCTCCAAATGGCTTTTCAGCCATGAACATTGCAAGGATTCCAAACTAAACATATTGTTTATCGTCTGTGTATATGTCTCTCCCATTCGGTCATGATAAGTAACTTCCCATGTGTCATGTTGTATAGTGGGATCAACCCACCCGCAACCGCAGATTTCCCCCTCTTGATAAAAAGTTTTCTTCTCCCCAATCTCACAATCCTCCCCGAAAATAATCCGAAGCTCTTCCGCATAAATCTCAGGATAATCTTCTACATATATTTCCACCGGCACTTTTTGCTCTAGAATATTAAAATATAAAATAAATCCGACTGCCGCAACAAGAAATAATATCGCTAAAAT
>CAMWWS010000005.1 GCA_947178085.1 uncultured Lachnospiraceae bacterium
ATATTGCGCAGATTCCAGATTCTGACATTATACTGGGCGGATTTCCGTGTCAGGGGTTTTCTTTAAGTGGTCCTCGCAAAATTGATGATTCAAGAAATGTTTTATATAAGCATTATGTGAGGATTGTTAAAGAAAAGCAACCGCTGATATTTGTTGGTGAAAACGTCAAAGGTTTGCTTACAATGGGAGAAGGGAAAATTATTGATGCAATTATTGCGGAGTTTTCTGATTGCGGATATGATGTGTTTTTTCAGCTTGTAAATGCAAAAGACTTTGGTGTGCCGCAGGATAGAGAAAGGGTTATTATTTGCGGTTTCCGCAAAGATTTGAAAATAAAAAATTTCACAATTCCGATTCCATATAATATGCGCGTTTCTATGAGAGAAGTCTTGGCGGGTATGCCTGATCCTGAGCCTAATGATGTGTGCAATGCACCTTATTCGTCCAGATATATGTCGCGAAATAGAAAAAGGGATTGGGATGATGTTTCGTATACTATCCCGGCAATGGCAAAACAGGTTACGTTACATCCGTGTTCGCCGAATATGGTTAAGGTGGGAACAGATGAATGGAGATTTGGCGATAATGGAATAACCAGACGGTTTAGTTGGCGTGAGGCTGCAGTAATACAGACATTTCCAAGAGATTTGGAATTTTATGGAGATTTAACCAGTAAGTACAAACAGATAGGAAATGCTGTTCCGGTAAAGCTTGCTGAATATGTTGCCATGCAGCTATACGCCATTCTGAGTATTAAGGAGGCGGAAGAAGAATGGCGGGAGGAATCCAGACAGCCAATGGGAAAGCATTTGAATATGCGTGTGTCTTAGGACTGTTCAATGCACTGAAAGAAACGGGAGATGTTCAAATAGAATTATCTCCTCAGTTAGAAACTGCAAAAAAATTGTATGATGAAGCTGCTTCTGATATGAAAACTGCCTTGGATAAAGCAGCAAACGCAGCGATAAGGGTTGTAAAAAGACTGGAACCACAGTTATGGAATCCTAACAATAATGAGCCGTTGTATTTATCTATCCAACCAGATTCAGCAGGAATAAAAGGTGATGTCCGTGATGTCTTGTGTTTACGCAAACAGAATGGATGGGAAATAGGCTTTTCTTGTAAACACAATCACCATGCAGTTAAGCATAGCAGATTATCTGACACTATTGATTTCGGAAAAGAGTGGGTAGGTATTCCATGTTCACAACAATATTTTGATGCAGTCATTCCATTATTCTCAGAACTGCGAAAGTATAGAGATGACAGTAAGACAGCGGGAAAACCTATGTTATGGGATGAAATAAATGAGAAGACAGACAGATATTATAAGCCAATCCTTGAAGCTTTTATGACTGAATTAAAGCGGATAGCAGATAACGAAAAAAATATACCTGAAAAGCTAATCCAATATCTTTTAGGCAGAAATGATTTTTATAAAGTGATTACGGAAGATAAGAGTCGGACAACAAGGGTAGAGGCAATTAATATTAGAGGAACTCTGAATTGTAATTCGGGAACAGAAAAACCTATAACCAAAATTCCTGTTTTAAAAATGCCGACACAGTTTTATCATATAGGATTTAAACCGAGTTCAGATAATACTATTGAAGTTGTCTGCGATGGAGGCTGGCAGGTTTCAATGAGAATACATAACGCCAGTTCAAGAGTAGAACCGTCGCTAAAGTTTGATGTTCAGCTTATTTCGTTTCCATCAACTGTATATGCACAGGTAGAACCGTGGGAAACAGATGAAGAAAAATGGGCAAACAGGCTAGGTGCGTATGCTAAAAAAATAAGTGAGTAAGAGTGAGGCAGTTGGGATAGAACATATCTTAGCTGCTTTTAATTACAGCTAAATATCAGGCTAATAATTTGATTGAAATAGGTGGGGTGGCAATCCCACATCTCTTTTAAGACCCATTGGGCGTGACGGCTGCCTGTTCCGTCCTCAGATTTCATCCAATATAGCTTACTCATTTGATAATAGCAAAATGTTGATATAATGTCAATATAAAAACATCATAACGGTGATTGCTGATGAGATGAAACGGAAACTCCTTCCCCCTAGTGACAATTAAAACCATTTATGCTATAATGCCTCAAAAGTGGAGAGAAGAGCGGCTATGAAAAAGATACTTATCGTTGATGATGACATGCATATAGGAAATATGCTTGAGGAAATCCTCATAAAAGAAGGCTACCGTGTTTTCCGTGCATATTCCGGAACAGAAGCCTTATATGTTCTTTCTAATCAGAAGCCTGACCTCGTGCTGCTTGACCTGATGCTGCCGGGATTAAATGGAGAAGATGTGCTTCCCAAGATAAAAGGCATACCTGTCATAGTAGTCAGTGCCAAAGTTGATGTTGATGATAAAGTAGCTTCGCTGCTTGGCGGTGCCGTTGACTATGTGACGAAGCCTTTCAGCACCAAAGAGCTGTTGGCAAGAATCGCCGTACAGCTTCGCCTCGCGACAAACAATGCCGCGTCCTCCGTTTTAACATTTGATGATGTTACACTGAATACGGATTCCCACATAATAACGGTAGGCACGATTGAAATCAGGCTTACCAGAACTGAATATGCAATCTTAAGACTGCTTATGCTAAACCCTGAGCAGGTCATTACGAAATCGTTGCTGCTTGAACGTATCAGCGAAGATACTCCGGATTGTACGGAGACTTCCCTGAAAATGCATGTCAGCAATTTACGAAAGAAGCTCAGGGATGTAAATGGTAAAGACTATATAGAGGCAGTCTGGGGGATTGGCTTTAAAATGCGGACTTAAATAAATCTTTACCATTTCTTTACTGTTTTCTTTACCGCTTCCTTTACTGTTATCCTGTAGAATGCTAACATCATAAAAATGGAGGTTATCTATATGGATTATGTTCTTAAAACGAATGCTTTGAGCAAAAGCTATAAGAATTTCAAAGCATTGAACGGGTTATCTATGAATGTTCCCAAAGGAGCAATCTATGGTTTCGTCGGAAAAAACGGAGCAGGCAAGACCACGCTAATAAGGCTGATTTGTGGGCTGCAGGAGCCTACATCCGGCGAATACACGTTGTACGGAAGAAAAAACACCGATAAGGATATAGCTAAATCACGCAGAAGAGTAGGCGGCGTGGTGGAAACTCCGTCAATATACCTTGATATGACGGCAGTGGACAATCTTAAGCAGCAGTATCTCATTCTGGGACTTCCGTCTTTTGACGGGCTTGAAGATATTCTTAAGCTGGTCGGGCTGGAAGGAACGGGAAAGAAGAAGGCGAAAAACTTTTCTCTCGGCATGCGCCAGAGATTGGGAATCGCCATAGCGCTTGTGGGCGACCCTGATTTTCTGATATTGGATGAGCCTGTAAACGGTCTGGACCCGCAAGGTATCATAGAGATGCGTGAGCTTATACTGCGGCTTAACCGTGAAAAGCAGATTACGGTTCTGATATCAAGCCATATTCTTGACGAGCTTTCCAAGTTTGCAACATACTACGGATTTATCGATAACGGACATATTATAAAAGAAATGAGCGCAGAAGAGCTGGAAGACGCCTGCAGGAAATGCGTGAGAATAGAGGTAAGCGATGTGAAAGCTCTTGCGCGCGTGCTGGATAAAATGAACATTGAATATAAGATACTCTCAGACACTAAAGCTGATGTCTATGCCAAACTCAACGTCTCACAGCTTGCCAAAGCGCTTGAGGAAGAAAACTGTGAAATCATCTCCATGCAGGAGCATGACGAAAGTCTCGAAAGCTTTTATGTGAGTCTGGTGGGAAAAGAAACTGAGAAATAAAACAGAAGGGAGTATGTTATATATGAGTAAATTATTAAGGGCAAATTTTACAAGACTTTGGAAAAGCAGGATATTCTGGATTGGTATCCTATACACATTCGGAATAGGTTTTTTTGCATCAACAACCCCGTATCGGGAATCTCTTGAGATTGAGGGGTATCACCCGCATTTTGATAATTATTTATTTACAAACAGTCTGTTCATGCCGATTGTCTGTGCGGTATTTATCGGATTATTCATAGGAACGGAATACAGTAACGGAACTATTCGTAATAAGATTATAGTAGGGCATACGAGGAGCGCGGTATATTTCTCAAACCTTATTGTAAGTATTGTTGCCATACTGATAATGCATCTTACTAATTTTGCCACAATTGTTTTATTAGGCGGTACACTTGTTGGAAACAGAGAAATGCCGATTGCTTATCTTATTATACTTGAGCTTATGAGCATTGTGACGCTGATTGCGTTGTGCGCCTTTTTTCTTCTGATAAGTATGCTTATTAAAAGTAAATCAACCGCGTCGGTTGCGGCGATTATTATTTCGTTTGTGTTTCTTTTAGTCGCTATGTCAATAAACAGCAGCCTCGCGCAGCCGGAATATTGGGATGCGTATCACCTGTCATTTACAGATGAGTCAGGCGAAGTGATTGAAGAGAATGTTGAAAGACAAAAGAACCCACACTATCTTACGGGTATAAAGCGTGATATTTATGAGTTTTTAAATGACTTTCTTCCTGGTAGCCAGATGCTTCAGATAGCGGAACAGGAGATTGATGTTTCAGAAAGCGGTGTGAAGCTTCCTGCGTATTCGCTGTTAATAGTCGTATCGACAACAGCCTGCGGAGTATTTTTCTTCAGGAGAAAAAATTTGAATTAAAAGATTGTCGTTAATTGCATAAATTTTTGACTTGCAATAACATTTTATAATTGGATAAAGTGATTTATTTTAAAGGGAGCGTTCATTATGGAAATCTGGTTATGGGCTGTAGTCGGTATATTGTGGACTGTAATTTGCATTTTTGCCGTGATAATTGCTGTTTTAATTATAAAAATATATTTGATGCAAAAAACTGCAAGAGAAATAGAAGAAGCATTTACCGACAGGCTCACAACCGATACCAATACGTTGATTGATATTTCAGGCAGCGACAGATATATGCGCAGTCTGGCTAATTCCATTAATGTGCAGCTTCGCAAAATACGCACTGAGCATCACCGCTTCCATCAGGGCGATGTGGAACTTAAGAATGCCGTTACCAATATATCCCACGATTTGCGGACGCCGCTTACCGCCATATGCGGATATCTGGATTTACTTGAACAGGAAGAAAAGTCAGATGTAGTTAAGCGGTATGTTGAGATAATAAGAAACCGTGTAGATATACTTATACAGCTGACAGAAGAACTTTTTCGCTACTCAATCGTCATTTCAAATGAAAACGGTGCAGTAAATGAGCCTGTTATAATCAATGAGGTTTTGGAAGAAAGCATAGCCGCTTTTTATTCTACCTTAAATGAACGGGGTATAAATCCGGATATCCGTATTCCGGAAGAAAAAGTGATAAGAAAGCTTGACCGTTCTGCGCTGACCCGTGTGTTTTCCAATCTTTTGAATAACGCCGTTAAGTATAGCGACGGCGATTTGAGTATTACTTTATATGAAAACGGTGAAATCATCTTCTCCAATACGGCGCCCGGGCTTAGCGGAGTGCAGGTGGCCCAGCTCTTTGACCGCTTTTATACGGTTGAATCCGCCAGAAAATCAACAGGTTTAGGGCTGGCGATTGCCAGAACTCTGGTGGAGCAGATGAACGGCACGATATCTGCCGAATATGAGAATAACAGGCTGAGTATTCGTATTTTGATTTGAATAATCAGCCTGCGTATTTCTTTCGGTCAATGTATGCAGGAACTCTATTCTGCATTAGCATTTAGAATTCCTTCCCACGCATGACTCTTATACTGATAAAGAAAGACACCATGCAGAAGGTAATCACGAACAGACACAATATGGCGGCAATGAGCAGCTTATTCATAGATAAAAAAGCTTCTATAAAATGATCTATTCCGGACAGGATAAGCCATATTTGTTGTGTATTGATGTGGTTTACAATGTTCTTAGATGCACCAAAAACCACAAAAACGAGAACTGCAAATATCAACATTACAACTCCACTCTTTTCATTTCCGAATTTCATCCGCACCGGTATCATAATCATTTGAAACAGAAGCAGTACAATATATGTGGCAATTCCTCCCATCAAAATATCTGCTGCTTGATCTGGATGTAAAACAACACAGAAGACGGATGTTAGCATGAAGCCCAGAAAACTTAAAATAAACGCAATAATATATTTTTCTTTTACATATGTGTTCCTGTTTATTGGCAGCGTCATCAGAAATACGATACTTTTATCATTTTCATCATATGCAAGCGTATTGATTGCCAGTAAACTGAAAATCATAGTAATATATCCGAATAAGACGGAGGAAGTGAACTCTGACTGCGAGAAAGACATAATTGCCGCCAGCACAAGCGAAAAAATAATAAATTTTTTGTTTTGTAATATGATTTTTGTATCTTTTATCAGTAATCCTTTCATAATCTCTCTCCTTTTGCAATCATCAGCATAATATCATCAATATTTCCCTTTTCCACGACAATTTCACGATAATTATCCAGATAGTACTGTCTATCCTTCGTTAGAAGCTCATAGCCGAAGGGTCTTTTATCTCTGTACAAAATATAACGCTTATCCAATGCCTGATATTGCTCCTCATTGACCTTTAAAATAGCGTAATCAGACAGAATCATGTCGGTATCCTCATGAAAAAGGATTTTACCATCCTGTAGAAAATACAAGTTGTCGCATAAACCTTCCAAATCGGAGGAAATATGAGAGCTGATCAGAATCGCCCGATCCTCATGATTCATAAACTCACGCATCTCGTCTAACAGCTCGCTTCTGGCAACGGAATCCAGTCCCGCAGTGGGCTCATCCAATATCAGGAATTTAGCATCATGGCTCATTGCAATCAGCAATTTGAATTTCGCTTTCATTCCGGTTGAGAACTCTTTAAGAGGCTTATTCAGAGGAAGTTTATAGTACTCGCATTTTTGCAGAAACCAATCCTTGTGAAAGTTACGGTACTCCGCTTCCATAATCGGAATTACATCTTTTATGGTTAGCACACTGCTGAATGTACTCTCAGCAAGGACTGCTCCTATCTGTTGTTTGTCCGAAACGCTTATTTCCCGGCTGTCTTTACCCAGAATCTCTATTGTACCGCCGTCAGTTCTAATCAACCCCAAAATTGCCTTAAACGTAGTACTTTTTCCTGCGCCATTCGCACCTATGAGTCCTGTCACACAGCCCTCCGCCACCTGCAGCGAACAGTCTAAGTTGAAATCTTTATACTTTTTTTGAACATTTTCTAACTTTAGTATCATCCAATCACTCCTTTATTGTAGAATTAGTCAATTGCAAACTAATCGTTTACAACGGCCGTCTTGCTAAATCTCTACTCTTCCAGTATTAACTCAAACAGCTCCCTAATTTCATCATCCTTCATGCCGCATTTTCTTCCTTCCTGAATGGCCGCTTCAAGCTTGGATTCCACTGCTTTTCTTTTTTCTTCCTGCAAAAGGTTCCGGTTTCCTTTTGCAACGAAGCTTCCTTTTCCGTGCACCGTAACGATAAAGCCTTCTGCTTCAAGGCTGTCATAGGCTTTCTTTACCGTCAGGGCGCTGATGTTTAAATCTTTGGACAGAGACCTGACTGAAGGAAGAAGAGTTTCCTCCTGCAAACGTCCGTCCATGATCATAGCTTTAATCTGCCCTATGATTTGCTCATAAATAGGCTGCATTGATGAATTGCTTATTATAATGTTCATAGTCTGTATCCTTTGTCCGTTTTAACGGATTTTGCAGCTAAACTGCTTATTTTGCGCATTTTTATAGTTATATAACTCTTTTAGTAAACAGTATATAACAGTATATATCAGTTGTCAATGGGTAAAATTGAAAAATATTGAAGACATGTAAAAACCGCCGGACAGAGTACCGCCGACGGTCTGATATGAATATATATGATTTCAGAATGCTTCTTTAATAAAACTTATTAGTTAAAAGACTTCCGCGACCTTGGCACCGTCTCTGACAAAAGCTATAAATTCGCTGACCTTGGCCTTTTCGGTCACAAACTGTCCGCCGTGTCTTACGCTCTTGTCGGAAGTCCTTATCCACTTGCCCTTTGGAAGATAGACCTCACGCTCAATCTGTCCCTGATTTACAATCGGCGCGAAGAGGATATCCGGACCAAACATATACTGGTCGCTCAGCCTGTAGCAGTTTTCGTCTTCGGGAAAGTCAAAAAACATCGGACGCATAATGGGTTCGCCCGTCTCACTGGTCTTTTCGGCGCATTTGAGGATATAGGGTTTAAGGCGCTCTCTTAAAAGAATTAAGTCTTTGATAATCGGATAGTTTTCTTCGCCGAAACGCCAAATCTCATTATATCCCCCACCGGGACAGATTATGCCCGGATTTCTGTCAACATAGTCCGACTGCCTGTTTCGCGTTCCGTGAAGTCTCATAACAGGGCTGAAAAGTCCGAATTGAAACCATCTGATAATAAGCTCGCGGAAGTAATCGCTTTCGGTGTCGCCGCTGAAGAAACCGCCTATATCGGAGTTCCACCAAGGAATACCGCACATTGCCATGGAAAGACCTGATATTACGCTTTCTTTGAGCGCGTTGAAACTTGAGATTATGTCGCCGTTCCAAACGAGTGCTCCGAACTTCTGACTTCCCGGATATGCGGCGCGTGTCAGAAGGACGATTTCATCCTCTCCTTCGGATTTCAGACCATCATAAAAACACTTTGCATAGTAATAGGGGTACATCAACGCAGTCTGCGCCATGTTTCCGGCGTATGTTTTAAGATTGTTGAACTGCTGAGGGTGTACTTCAGGCTCAGCCTCATCGAGCCAGAACGTTCTGATGCCGTACTTTATGTAAGTCTTCTTTATCTGATCCCAGACGAAACTTCTCGCGTCCGGATTAGTCATGTCAATATAAGTTTGTTGTCCCCAGAAGTCGAAAGTGCCATACTGCCCGTTTTCGGTGCGGATGACCAGTTTCCTGTCGTCCATCTCACTCCAGTTGCGGCTCTTCGGGTTTATCGTCGGCCAATAGGAGACTACCGGGCGCATACCCATACTTTTAAGCTCGTCAATCATAGCCTTGGGGTCGGGCCAGTATTTAGGGTCAAAGTCGCAGTTGCCCTGCTCAGTCCAATGGAAGAAGTCGATAACTATTGCGTTGACAGGAATACCGCGTTTATGGTATTCGCGTGCAACCTCCATAAGCTCTTCCTGCGACTCATAGCGGCACCTGCTTTGCCAGAAGCCTGCCGCCCATTGCGGCATTTTCGGTGCAAAGCCCGTCAGTCTTGCATAGCGGTTCAGAACCTCAGCGGGTGTATCACCGACGAATACGAGGTAATCCACCTGATAGCAGCTGTCAGCGCTCCATACCGTATGATTAAGTCCGAATTCAACCATCCCGGGTGATGGGTTGTTCCACAAAAAGCCATAGCCCAGAGACGAATATATCACAGGCAACGTTGACTTCGTGTTACAATGCATAAGGTCATAGGTACAGCCTTTACGGTCGAAAAAGCCCTGTTGTTCCTGCCCAAGACCGTATATATGTTCATCATAAGCGTCAAAATATACTCTCGTACGGTAATTGTCTCCCTCAAGGTGGGTATATCTCACCGCGAGATCGTGCTCTTCGCGGGTCGAAAGAACGGTTTTGTCATCGCGCTTAAATTCTATGCGGCTGCCGGCCCATGACTTTCCGACAGACACGGTGAGCTTGCCGTTTTTAAGTACCGCTGTTCCGTCGTCTTCAAGATTTGCGGAAGCATTGTCAGTTTCAGGCGGAAGAAGTGTAAAACGTTCGTCTGAAAGCTTAGAATTTCTGGTAGCGCGTACCCGCACGCAGTTTTCGCCGTATGGTTCGATTAAAGCAAGCTCGTCACGGGCTTCAAATATGATACTTTTATTTTTTACAGATATTTTGCTCATTGTGATACACCTTCCTTTTCTCGGCAGTCATTCATAAATTGAAATACTGACTATCTGACAGGTATTTTCTTATCCGTATATAAAATGTGATTTACAAGCCACCCAAGCAAGAACTCTAATAGCTGTTGCAACGATTCCTGTGGATTTTTATCAATTTCAGATAAGTCAATGTTTTCCAGTTTCTGGATAAAGGCGTCATGTGCACGCTTTTGTGCATCAAGTCCGTCATAGCTGATGCTCTCCATATATTCTTCTTCATCGGCGAAATGGTCCTTCGTATATTCTTTCAACATGTCAAGTATATCCAGTATTTTGTCATATCCTGAGGCTTCATCATATGACTTTACCAGATGGTTTGCCTTATCTACAATGCTGAAAAGCTCTTTATGTTCGCTGTCGATTAATTCAATGCCGGTCAGGTATTCATCTGTAAATTCACAGGGATTTTCGCGCACCATCCATTCTTCAAGAGGCGGCAGCTTACCGATAAGAATATCGCTTCCGAGAATGTGGCGGTATAGCCATTTTGCAAGAAAATTGACTAAATCAGTCAAAACCCTGCATTGTTCGTCTTCGCCATCAATGTTTGCAAATGCATAGTCACGGATTTTTTCGCGAAAATACTCGTGCTGCGAACGTTGAAGAATAAGCTCGGGGTCACGTATCTTGGCCATATAGGCTTCTTCATGCGTAAAATGCTGCTCCGCATAATTGTCAAGTTCCTCGATAATTTCCTTCACATCCTGATAACGGTCATTGCAAAAATTATTAGCAAGTATGTACCCGGCTTTGTTCAGCAATTCAAATAATGTTCTATGTTCATTATCAAGCTGTTCTATACCAATCAGACAGTCATCCGTAAATTGAAACATAATAATCATCCTCCGAACATTTTTGTTATTTAATCAAGAATAGTGTATCATAATATAAAGCAAATTGGAATAAACAGTATTGTCTTATAAAAATGGAATGAATTTATATTTGTAAAAAATACAATATTCGGTTATAATAGGAGTATAGATAAAATTATGATAAAATTTTGATAAGGAGGTTTTATGATACAGATTAGACCAGTTTCAGATTTAAGAAATAAGTTTCCGGATATAGAGAAAGCAGTTGGAGGAGGCGAACCTGTTTATTTAACCAAAAATGGCTACGGTGCTATGGTTGTTTTAAGTTTAGAAGCGTACTCGAAATTAACAGATGGTGTGGAAACTACCCTTGATGAAGCAGACAGAGCGGCAATGTATGATAGCAGAAGATATACACATGAGGAAGTGTTCTCAGATATTCGTAGGAGGGTAAATGGCTGATACAAAATATAAACTGCGGTATTTGCCGCTGTTTTATGAAGATAAAGAACTTTGTTATCTGGTATGTAGTTATAGATGACGAGAGTGAAGATAAGATTATGGAAATGCGAAGGTTCATGTATAATAAACAGGATAAAGACCAACTTTTATAAAGCAGAAAGAAAGCACTTAGCTTTTTCTCTGCTTTTGTGCATGGGTAATAAAATGAAACTATATGATAAAAAACAGATAGACCGGAAAAATATATTATTTGACAATAAGACGCTGTTTTGGCTGATTATGCCCATAGTTTTAGAGCAGTTTTTTAACTCGCTTATGGGAATGGCAGATACCGTGATGGTAACGACAGTCGGCAGTGAGGCAATATCGGCAGTGGCGCTTGTGGAATCTATAAATAATCTGGTTATTCAGATATTTTCGGCGATGGCGGCAGGCGCGGTAATCGTCTGTTCACAGTATATCGGAAGCGGGAATAAAAAGGAAAGCAATAGGGCAGCAGGGCAGGTTGTGCTTATGGTGCTTGTTATTTCACTCGCAATCACAATATCCGGTATTTTGGGCGGAGAGAAGCTCTTGCGGTTGATTTTCGGAACTGTTGAAGATTCCGTAATGGAAAATGCTCTGATTTATTTTATAATAACAGCTGTTTCATATCCATTTCAGGCGCTGTTCAGTGCAGGCGCGGCATTTTTCAGGGCATCGGGCAACTCTAAGTTTCCAACCAATGTATCCGTTATATCAAATGTTATCAACATTATCGGAAATGCCGTATTTATTTATGGTTTTAAATGGGGAGTGGCCGGCGCTGCAACTGCCACGCTTTTATCAAGAATCTTTAGCACAACAGTGATTTATTACTGCCTGAGAAAGCCAAAGCAGACAATCGTAGTAAAAGATTACTTGAAAATCCGTCCGGATATGGCGCTCATATTAACAATAATGTCGATTGGCATTCCGGCAGGGATTGAGAACGGTATGTTTCAGTTCGGGAAAATTGCAATTCAGTCCACGGTCTCAGCGATGGGAACGACGGTTATGTCCGCTCAGGCAATGACTAATATCTTTGAAATGGCGAACGGTCTTTTTGCCAATGGAGTAGGAATCGGACTTATGACGGTTGTGGGACAGTGTATCGGAGCAAACAGGATAGAAGAGGCGAAGTACTATATAGTAAAACTTATGGGCGTTGCATGGGTGGGAGTGTTGATATCGTGCCTTCTTATATTTGCCATTACCAAGCCTATAACATGGCTTAGCGGTATGGAACCTGAGGCAGCTGTACTTTGTTTTGAAATGATAACGGCAATAACAATCGTAAAACCGCTGGTATGGGTAGGTGCGTTTGGACTGCCTTATGGTCTCAGGGCAGCGGGAGACGTTAAGTTCCCAATGATAGTCTCCATCAGCAGTATGTGGGGATGCCGTGTAATGCTTTGTAACTTCCTTGTTAAAATGTTTCATTTCGGACTCATAGCAGTCTGGCTTGGAATGTTTGCCGACTGGACTATCAGAGCAGCCATATTTTCAATACGGTTTTTGAGTGGGAAATGGATTCATGGGGGTGTGGTTAGGCGGAAAGGAGAAAATTAAACCATGCTAAAAGCAAAACTATCAAAAAATAAAAAACGCATTATCTTACTGTCTTTTAGTATTCTCGCCTTAATAGCAGGTTCCATATGTTACCTGTACTTCGACGCAGAGCATATACAGCGAAGAATTAAAGAAAAGATATGCGCCAAGGTCATAGAGCATGAAGCTGAGTTATTAGAAATAGTGGAAGAATGTCAGGAGGAAGCAGCATTAACATACAGAAAAATTGAGAGTAATGATAACGATAATCAATATGCGTTAATTTATTATTACAAAGAATTAAATAATGAAATAATAAGTAAGGCATTTAGAGACTTTTATCTTAGTATGATTAATAAACAATCAGATGGCTCCGTACGGTTTCATGTCCGCGATTCAATAGTAAGTTTTTTGTGGGATGACTATAGGTGTGGCTTTTACTATAGTGAAGATGATAAACCAATCGATGCGGTATGGACTCACAAAATGGATGAAGATGAAACAGAGTTTGAAGATTTGATTTTTTATGGAGAATACTGGTACAGAACGGAAAAGATAACGGATAACTGGTGGTTCTATGAAACTAAAACAGTATATACGTATGCGACACATCGTTAGCCTGATGAGCATAGTTTTATAAAAACTTCACAGGGTCTTCTCAAAAACGGTCAATGGATTTATTATATGATAAGGGGTATAAAAATGAATGAGAAATTTTATTCGCTGCCCGAGGAAAAGCAACAAAAGATTATACACGCGGGATTTCGGGTGTTCTCGCAGAATTCATATAAGAAAAGTCCGATGAACGAGATTGCCGACTGCGCGGGAATAAGCAAGTCGCTGCTGTTCCACTATTTTCACAATAAAAAGGAATTGTACCTTTTTCTATGGGATAAAGCCTGCGAGGTAACCATGAAGTACCTTAACGAATACGGCTGCTATGAGCCGGACGACCTTTTTGAAATGATGGAACGCGGTATGCGTGCGAAGATATACATGATGAAAAAATATCCAAGTATGACGGCGTTTGTTGTCAAGGCATTTTACGAGAAAGACCCGGAGATAAATTCGGAGATACGCGACAGCTATCGGAAATATTTCGATATAAAGGCTAATAACGCGCTTGCGCGGGTAGACACCGCTGATTTTGTCGAAGGGCTTGACTTAAGTATTATGTACCGCGAAATGTACCTCGCTTCGGAAGGGTATCTATGGGAGATATTTCAGAGCGGTGATGAGCTTGACGTGCCGAAGCTGGAAAAGGATTTCGAGGAAATGCTGAAATTTTGGAAGAAAATATACTTGAAAAAGGGAGTGCAGTTTGAAAAATAAATATTAAAATAAAAAAGCAGCGGCAGGTCAATATTAAAACCTGCCGCATCCTTATATACTTATTTTGTTATATTACTGTGAAACTACAGTATCCTTATAAACTAATGCAAATGCATAATATGTATCGGTTTCAAAAGTAATTGTATTTGGGTCTGAATCCAGATCCTCCAGTATGACAACCTGTCCGCCCTCAGTAACACAGATCATCTTGTATGCTCTGCCTGCAGCCTGTAATGACTTGGGTATGCTTAAAGCGATACGTGTTTTTTCATTTGTCTTATAGATAATTTTTCCGGAAGGGAAGATATTG
Source organism: uncultured Lachnospiraceae bacterium (assembly GCA_947178085.1). The sequence goes on from CAMWWS010000005.1 coordinate 14,418, forward strand.
TATGTTCTTCCGATGTTCCAATCCATCAATACTGCTTCGAAAGAATCGAAACATTTCTTGCCCTGCATTGCATTATGTATTGTTACAGTATAAGCATTTCCGTTATCTGCGGTATATACTGCCTTTTCTCTGCCGTAAGCTGCATAGCGTTTTTTCTCATCAGGTGTGGTGGGTTTCCATTCTTCAACCACCGGTTCTGCTACTGTCTCTGTTTTTGCTTCTGATCCTGATTCTACATTTGATTCTTCTTTGGATTCTGATGAGGATGAATCATTTGAACGGAGATCAAGCACATACCGTGAGGTGTCAGCACTGTCTAAATATTTATTAATATCCCTGCTGAGTGTACGAACATAAATAACATAAACATGACCTTCGCTTATGTCTCCACTTAAATTTAATTCTGGATTATTACTACCAAAAGAATAGATGCAGGTACCATCTTCATATACTTCATAGTAAAATCCATAATCTTCACCTAACGTATAGCTTGAATTCGATAATTCACAGGAAACAACACCGCTTTCATTTACGGAAACAATCGGTCGAGGTAACTGCTCAGACGGTCTTGTATAATTAAAGACATCGCTGTAATCAGAAATTACCCTGTTACCATTGGAATCTACTGCCGCTACATTATATTTGTAATCCCCGCTTTCGCCATAACTCTCAATGTAATGATAAAGATCATATTTACACTCTCCAGCTGAATGTATTTCCCCGTCAGTAAATGAATTTTGACCGATAAAAACCTGATTTTCACCCGAAACATAAAATACTGCAGCGTATAAATATACATTGTTATTCGGATTATAAAAAATACCCTGCCCATTTCCAGACCAGCTTAAACTTGTTGGTGGTAAAAGTGAAGTGCTATTTGTATTGTTTCCTCCGATTTCATCATCTTGTACTTCCGCACCTGTTTCTTCCAATACTTCAACATCCCCTGCATTGCCGGATTCTTCTTCTGCATTTACCTGAATGACGCCGTTCTGGCTGAAAACCAATGCGGTTACGCCTAATGCTGCTAACAGCATTTTTAAACGTTTTTTCATAATAATAAATCTCCTTTCATCCTTTGGGGTTTAGCCCTTTTTTATAAATATTTTCGTTAATATTTTAATCAAAACTATTGAATTAGTGTTCCACTGCCAGTGGATATTTTGCGCTTTTTATTATAAGCTGCCGCAGGGTCTTCTCAAAAACGGTCAATGGATTTATACTATGGTAAAGTAGACCGATACGGATAATAACTAATGATAGTAGATTAAGAAAATGGATGAAAAATTTATTTAAAAGAGGGACGGGTATATAAAATGAACGCTGTTGAAACAATATCGCTGACGAAATTTTACGGCAAGGCAAGAGGGATTACAGACATAAATCTGACTGTAGCCGAGGGCGATTTTTTCGGATTTATTGGTCCGAACGGCGCGGGTAAAAGCACTACTATACGAATACTCACGGGGCTTATTTCCCAAACAAGTGGAACTGCGGAAGTTTTCGGAAGGGACATCCTCAGCAAAAGGACTGAAGTACTTGCGGATATAGGATATATGCCATCCGAGGCAAATTTTTACCACGGTATGAGAGTGGGTGAGGTAATAAAATATTCCGCGAGATTGAGAAACCAAGACTGCGCAAGTGAAGCGGCGAAGCTCTGTGAAAGACTGGATTTGGATGTCAGCAGAAAAATATCCGAGCTTTCGCTTGGCAACCGCAAAAAAGTTTCCATAGTCTGCGCCTTGCAGCACAGTCCGAAACTATGCATACTTGACGAGCCTACAAGTGGTCTTGACCCGCTTATGCAGCGCGAATTTTACGCAATTTTAGAGGAGAGAAATAAACAGGGAGCAACGATTTTCCTGTCCTCACACATTCTTTCCGAGATACAGAAGTACTGCAAGCGTGCTGCTGTTATCCGCGAAGGTCGGCTGTTATTCTGCGATTTTGTGGAAAATCTTGTACACAGCAACGCGAAAAAGGTCGCATTGTCGGGCATTTCCGAACTGCCTAAGCTTGAAGGTATAGCGAATGTTGAAACTGACGGCGATACGGTTAAGTTCCTATATAGTGGAGAAGTGCGCGAACTTATGAAGATGCTTGCATCTTTGCCGATAACCGACGTAAGCATTTCCGAACCCGATCTGGAAGAGATTTTTATGCATTATTATACGGAGAGCAAGTGAAAGGGCTAAGGGTATTAAAATGACAATTCTTAAACATGAAATAAAACAGGGGCGGAATTCGCTTATTATTTGGACGGCGGTCATCGCATTTATGATGGGATTGTGTATTATTATCTATCCGGATATGTCCGGGCAGATGGACGGTATAGGCGATGCATTCGCGAATATGGGGGCATTTTCTGCGGCATTCGGAATGGATAAGATAAATTTTGGTGAGTTTTTGGGATTTTTCGGAGTGGAGTGCGGAAACATTCTCGGTCTTGGCGGTGCGTTCTTTGCGGCATTGATTGGCATTTCGGCACTATCCAAAGAAGAGAGCGAGCACACTGCCGAGTTTCTTATGACACATCCTGTAAGCAGGAAGAACGTTGTTGCTCAGAAGTTCGTTTCAGTAATGGTACAGATAGTCATACTGAATGCAGCAGCTATAGGCGTTACGGTACTGACAACGATGTTTATCGGTGAAACTCCCGATATAAAGCCGCTTGTACTGACGTTCGCGGCATACTTTATAATGCAGGTCGAGATTGCCGCAGTCTGCTTCGGTATTTCAGCGTTTATAGGCAGGAGCGGGCTTGGGATAGGGCTGGGACTGGCAGCAGCCTTCTATTTTCTGAATATCATTGCGAACCTTACCGAGAAAGCTGAATTCCTGAAATATATCACACCGTTTGGTTATACCGACAGCGCGGATATTATCGCGGACGGGCGCATTGAAGTGAAGTATCTGGCAGTCGGGCTTGTTGTAAGCGTTATAGGGACAGCCGCAGCTTTTTGGAAGTATGGGCGGAAGGATATTTCCTGATGCGTTACTTTTCTTTTAAGCAATACTCCCGATACAACTGTTCACGGTATTTGCTATCGGAAAGCGCCCGCTGCAGTTCTTCGGTTTTTCCTGCATCCATAAGAGATTTGAGCATTAGGGCAAGTGCGTCACGGCCCTCAGTACGGCCTTCTTCGCGCCCAATTTCGCGCCATTCTTCACGTTCACTCTGTATATGCTTCTCTTCATCATACTCAAAGATACTCATCGCTATCGCCTCCGCACGATTCTTAGATAAAAAGTCCGAAAGTATTCCATTCATGATACAATAGTCTACAGCCTTCCCGACTGCTTCGGAAAATGGCATTTCTTTTGCAAATGTCCTGACTTGTTCCACATACTGCGCATATTCTTTTAGAAGTTGACATGCGTCTAATAGTTCTTGGTTATGCCCTAAATTAATATTATAAACAGTCACGGTCAGGTCTAATGCAGGCTGCTCCTGTTTCTTCTCAAAAGCATTTGAGAGTTTCAATATCTGCTGTTCAGGCTGGAAATCTGTGCCATTATAGAATACCACAAATTTTGGTGCAGGAATCCGGACAATGGAATTACTATAAAGATTCTTGTCTTTTGTTCTGCCCTGTAGGATTCCTGTCACATAGAACAGATCTCTTAACGGCATGTTGGGATTAAATGTTGACTGATGTTCATAAAGCAACAGTTCAAAGTCAAACACAAAAGAAATATCGTTCTTATAATTCAAATAGACAGCATTTTCAAGTGTGGTGATTTCTAATCTGTCTACGTCCGTGTAGGTAGTTGCATTCAGTGCATTATACAGACTCAAAAGATTTTCTTTTTCTCTGAATAACATCCTGAATACAGTGTCTTTGTAGTTGCGTTGTACATTTGTTTCACTCATAAATGTCCTCCTTAATAGTATGGCAAATCTTTCAAGATAGGTTAGATTACCGATGCAGGAGAACTGTTTCAAACCCTCCTGCTTTGTGCTAATGTTAATTGGAATCAAAGCATGGATTTTCTGAAACATAGAATATGATAGAAACTGCTAATCTGATTTTATAGAAAATATGCTTTTTATTACTATAACATTTTTTGACGGAATAATCAACACATTTTTATTAAAAATAATAAAAATTATATATAATATTAAAAATACTACCATATATCCCTCATGGTAGTATTTACTTTTTCCAATAAAATGCTTTATATTGTTTAAAACACATACCACATTCGTTTATGTATCAATACATGAAAAGGAGATTACTATATGAAAAGAAAAAATTTATTCATCATTTATCTGTCAGAGTTTTTGGTTTTGGCTGCGGGTTATGTTCTGCTGGTAATTAGGGGAAACAATCTTTTTACCATGCCTGCATATGCATTGGTTGACCCACCCACATTGCTGTTGCTTTTCATCTTTTCAGTTCCGGTTTTGATAGGCTCCGGTTTATGGAAAGACCTGTTTCGGGCTTTCAAAGCAGACCAAAGTTCTCTTATCAAATTGAAAAGAACTCTTGAAGCAGTGAAACTTTTGCAGCGTCAGATTTTTTATACAGGATGCGTCATAATCATATTATCGGCGCTTGTTACATTGTATACGGCAGCGCAAAACGAATATATCCTTGAACCAGCACAGTTATTTGTCACAATTTTACCTGCCATATATGTGACGGCGCTGGAGCTTTTGCTTGCACCTCTGTATACAGTAACCAAACTGGAAATCTTAGATTATATGGGAAGAGACGAATGAAAGGATACGGAAAACAGATTCTATTTACAGGATTATATCTGATTATGCTGACATTCCTGCTCGTCCTGCAATACTGCTATATAGACGGAATGATTCCCAGACTTCTTGCAAGCGGAATTGCGCTGCTTCTTACATTTCCATGCCTGATTTTAATGAGGAGATGGAAAGATGCAGTTCTGCCGGATGCTGGTGTGGAAAAATCGCCTGTGGAGAGAGAACTTGTGTGGAAAGAGTTTTTGAAGTGTTTGTCCGAATACTCGCTTACAAAGCGGGAAGCGGAGGTAGCATGGCTGATATATCGGAAATATACCAATGCACAGATTGGAGAGGAACTTTTTATTTCCGAGACGACTGTAAAAAAGCATGCCGGGCATATTTACGAAAAAATGTCTGTAAACGGAAGAAATGAACTGATAAAAACCATTGATGATAAATGGGAGGAATTGTTGTGAAGGAAAAATTTAAATTGGGATTAAAAGCAGGGAGTGCGGTTATCGCCTTTTTGATTAGCGATAGTCTGCTTACGGAAATTTATGCATTATTTTTAATGAATCTGGATATGGATGAACATTTGATAAGGATTTTTTATCAGACAGGCAGCGTTTTGATTACATTATTGATGACATTTCCGATATTTATCCTTGTAATGAGAATCTGGGGAAAATTGCCGAGGTTTCATCTGAAAGGGACGGTCGCCCTTACTCGCCTAAACTATCTGGTATATGCAGTGCTGGCTATGATACCTATGGTGTTCTTAGTGTGTATAGAAATATTTCTGATTCATCAAGGGCAGATTTCACAGGAAGATATAATCAGCCTCACGCAGGAAAATATGATATATACGCTTGTGTTTAGCTGCGTTCTACTTCCGGTTATGGAAGAAATCATGTTCAGGGGAATATTTCTTCACAGACTATTGCCCCTTGGCGCACTCTACGCGATTCTTCTGACGACATGTTTCTTTGTCATTATACATTACAATAATCCGGTAAATATGCTTTTGTCGCTTGTAACAGGACTGGTACTTACACATATGGCAGTAAAAGCTAAGGGGATTCTGCCAACAATAATTTTTCATATAGGAATTAACCTGTTGGGACAGGTCATTCTCCCACTGTGCATAGGGCTGTTGCTCTAAGTAAATTAGTAAGGCCCCAGGGTCTGAAATTATTCATGCTCTTAATTGTATTCAAACCAGGGACTAAAATATTCTTCCGGTACAGGGTCCGGCATGGTGCTTTCCTTATACTCATTGGGGCGGGAAGAATAAGCCTGAACGGTAAAACGGTATGCGCTGCCGGGTTCATGTGACAGGAAACTTTCCCGAATAGAGATTCCGCCGTATCCCTTACTTACAATATCGCTCTTTGTCCATGTATTATTCATCACGTAATTGCCGTCTTTATCATAGAAAGTTACATTAAAACTGTCTTTATCGTCATAGTCGTCAAGATTGTCCCAAGTAGCATAATAAAGCCGGGAATTGTCTTCTTCATATATTTTCCACCTAAGCCCGGTTGGTGCCGGGAGAGGGAGCGCTGATTCGCCGGTGTATACGAAAGCGTCGGACACTGTATACGGACTGTCTGTATATTGAATTCCGTCACCGACGGCGGATAGTGCAAAATAATAAATACCATTCTCTTTAAATTCCGTTGTAACATTCCAGTTCAGAGTTTTTTTATACATGTTATTACCGCCGCCTATTCTTATCAAATCTTCAAAATACCAGTCGCTGTCATCGGGCTCAGGCGGAGTTTCGGTATCTCTTCTATACAATCTCAAAGAAAACTGGAATTCATCTACAACACCAGATTCCGGCACATTATCCCATACTGCAATACCTGTCTCACCATCCCAATGAGGGTTTCCCGGAACAGGCAGGACTGTCAGAGCGGTATCATTATCTTCGCTATTGGTTTGTATCCGGCTGTTCAAATCAGGCAGCTGCATTACGCAAAATCCTATGAGAACAAGTAAACAGAGCGCTGCAATGCCACACAGAACATTCTGTCCTGTATGGAAAAAAGCATGCCTTACCTGCCGCACGGACTGATATCGTTTATCAGGGTCCAGATTCATGCATTTATGGATTATCTTTTTATAGCGTGTTCCCCAACGCTTATCCTCTAATAGACATTCCAGCGTTGCCCCCAGAGCATAAATATCTGTCCTCTCGTCGGTCTGGGAGAAACCATACTGTTCCGGCGGAGCAAACCCTTTGGTACCCAATAATTTCGTATCCTGCTCCTTATCTGCCTTAGGGCTGCGGGCAGCGTCAAAGTCAATGAGATATACCTGCATGTCCTCTGTAATGAGGATATTGGATGGCTTAATGTCACGGTGGATTATCCCGTTTCCGTGCAGATATTCCAGAACGGAGCATAGTTGCCTGACAACATTAAGAAATTGTTTTTCGGACAATTCTTTGGTTGTTGAAGACTGCGCTTCAATATATTCTTCAATAATTGTTGTGGAATTTTCAGAAACAATAACCTCATGCAGCTTAGGAAGGCAGGGATGAGGATGGTTTTGCAGCATTTGATAAACAGGCTGCTGTCCGGCTAATTTCTTTTGGACATATAGCTGTGTTCCCTCTTTCTCACGCACCAGAAGCACAGTACTTTTTTCAGTCTGCTTTATCAGTTTTATTTCCTCGTATTTCATGATTCTTTATCCTCGCCGGAAGTTTGTACGCGCATGGAAAACACAGTTCACTGCTTGTCGTACCTTTTATAATGTGCTAGAATTATATCACATCATTCAGGAGAAATACAATATGGATACAAAAACTACAGAAGAACTGAGACATGAAATTAAGGCTGCAACGGACATTGAGGACTATCTGAAAAGCAATAAAGAGAGTCTGAACGTATGTAATCTGCCCGAATATCTGAATATTCTGCTTTCACAAAAAGGGATTACCAAAGCTGACGTGGTGCGTGATTCTCTAATGACCCGGTCATACGTGTATCAGATATTTTCAGGTGAGAAGACCCCGCTTCGCGACAAGCTTATTTCCATAGCCTTCGGTCTGCATCTTTCCGATGAAGAAGCGCAGACAATGCTAAAGATATCAAAGAATAGGGAGTTATATGCAAGAGACGAGCGGGATGCCATAATCCTGTTTGCCTTGCAGCGAAATAAAACGGTTTATGAAACCAATGACTTATTGTTCGACCATGGTTTTGAAATGCTGGGGGCTATGGAAGAGTGATTTCTGATGTTATGACTTAAAATATCGTAGCATCTGCACTAATATCGGACTGTCATCTAATTCATCAATTTCTCTTTCTCGTTCTCCAAATGGTACAAAACCATGTGTGGAATAAAAATCGTGAAGTTTTTGATTGGAAGCACATTCTATATATGCCGTTTTTCCTCCGATAATATGCTGGACGTTTTGAATATTCTGGAAGGCTAGATATAATAAATCATTACCACTAATGGGATATTTCTTGGCGATATCGGAATAATTTCTTCCTAGTTGCGCGATAAGAGGCATAGATATGAGATATCGGTCTAAAGCTGTATCATATTGTGAGAATTTGGAAATACGCTTTTTGAGGGTTGTAGAAAGCATATTAGCAGACACGGCAACAAACTTGTTGGCAAGAGTGTAATAACCAGTCAGAACATTACCTTTTTCAGTTTCCCTAAATACAAGAAATGTTATGGCAATTCGCTGTTTTGCAAAATTTATTGCATTGTTATGTATGAAATCATCAACATCCATGTTAAGGGAACAAATAAATGTGGAGAGGATTTTTTTGCATGAATCCTCTCCATACATATCCAGCATATCTAAAATATTAATTTGCTTTATTGTACACATTATTTTACAAACGCTCCTAAAAATTTCTTTATATCTTCGCCCTTAACATCTTCATATTGTATATTATCAAGGGAGGAAGCTTCAGCAGTTTCGGCAGCTTGCTCTAGGGCATTGATAAATATTTCAGCAGCATTCGGCTCAGTGATAACAATATTTTTCATAATGCTTTGTGTAGCCATAATACCACTCCTTTCGAAGACATTACATTAAGTATTTCTATTATTAGTATACGTCAAATATGAAGATTTATCAACTGTTGCTGAAAAATTATAAAATGTTATTTTACTCAAACTCCATAGCCTCCAGTTCTTCTATCGTTTTTACAATCACATGCCCATTTTTAACCTGTTGATTGGCTTTTTTCAACTGTTCCATTTCATCGTCAAATAATATCTTAAAAATCTGTATACGGTTACAAAAAACGTATTTTTTTTAAAAATTTTCATGTATAATTCAGATATAAATAAAGCGCACAGGAGGTATAATTATGAGATATATTACATTAGACATTAAAAATAATGAATCTATGGACTATGCATCACTGTATTTATATTTGCTGGATGATTCGAAATCTATCAACATTCATGAGAGACCTATTGTGATTGTCTGCCCCGGTGGGGGATATTCGTATACGTCGGATAGAGAAGCAGAAATTGTAGCAATGCAGTTTTTGGCTATGGGGTATCATGCGGCAGTGCTCAGGTATTCTGTAGCGCCGGCAGTATTTCCGGCAGCAGTGCTGGAATTAGGGGAAGCAGTGAAGAGAATAAGGCAAAACAGTGAGGAATGGTGTATTGATGCCCATAAAATTGTTGTAGCAGGCTTCTCGGCGGGTGGTCATATGGCTGCCGGATATTGCATGTTTTGGGATAAGGAATGGATGATGGAAAGACTTGGGGCCAAAAAAGAGGAACTGCGTCCGGATGGCATGATTCTGGGATATCCGGTAATTACTTCAGGGGAATATGCCCATCGTGAAT